>NZ_RZQE01000480.1:0-4466 GCF_004022955.1 Mesorhizobium sp. M7A.F.Ca.US.002.01.1.1
ATCGAGAAAATGGGATAGATACTTTCAGCCATGGTTCAGCCTCCGATGCATGTCGGCATGACCGGCATATCCAAAACCTATGACGGCCATAGCTTCGTCGTGCGCGACCTGAACCTTGACATCGCGAAGGGCGAATTTCTGACGCTGCTTGGTCCTTCAGGCTCGGGTAAGACGACGACGCTCATGATGCTCGCTGGCTTCGAATATCCGTCAGCGGGTGAAATCACGCTCGACGGGCGGCCGATTCAGGACAAGCCGCCGGAAAAGCGGAACATCGGCATGGTGTTCCAGAACTATGCCCTCTTTCCGCATATGACGGTCGCCGAGAATGTTGGTTATTCGTTGCGGGTGCGCGGCTCCTCCAGGGAGCAGATCGCCACTCGCGTCGACGAAGCGCTGGCGATGGTCCAACTTTCGAACCTTGCGCAGCGTAGGCCCGCGGCCCTGTCGGGTGGCCAGCAACAAAGGGTCGCGCTTGCTCGGGCGCTTGTCTTCGAACCCAGCCTGGTGCTGATGGATGAGCCGCTCGGCGCGTTGGACAAGAAGCTGCGCGAGGACTTGCAGCTCGAAATCCGTCGGATCGCCGATCGGCTTGACCTTACAGTCGTCTATGTGACGCACGATCAGCACGAAGCGCTGACGATGTCCGACAGGATCGCCATTTTCAACGATGGCCGCATCCAGCAGATAGGTTCGGCTCAAGATATCTACGGCCATCCCGCGAGCCGCTTCGTGGCGGAGTTCGTTGGCGACAACAACTGCCTTGATGCGAAAGTCGTTTCGATCGAAGGCGACCTGGCGCGCGCAAGGCTCGCCGGCGGCCAGGAAATTTGGGCGCGCAGTAGCGTTCACACGAAGGTTGATCAACAAGCGACGATCGCCATCAGGCCGGAGAGCGTCCGCATCACTGGGCAGAACCGCGCCGGAACGCTTAGCGGGCAAATCAGCGACATCATCTACTGCGGCGACCAGTTCCGGATCCACGTCGAACTGCCGGGCGGGGAACGGTTGATTGCGAAGAGTTCATCATCGTTGGGAATCCAGATGGAGATGGGCAGCCCTGTCCTTCTCGACTGGGAGCCGCGCGATGCATGGGCGCTTGACGGCAGATAACACAACCGAAAATCCAGAGAGGACATCACATGCTACGCGCACGTTCATTCAAACAATCGTTCCTCGTCGGGCTTGTCCTGACTGCGGTCAGTTTGCCAGCCCTGGCAGACGTTCTGACCGTCGTTTCCTGGGGTGGGGCTTTGCAGGAAGCACAGACAAAGGCATTTCTCGATCCATTTGCGAAATCAAAGAACATAACCGTGACCCAGGACACCTGGAGCGGTGAACTGGCCAAGCTGCGTGCCATGGTCGATAGCGGCAATGTTGCCTGGGACGTCATCGACGTCGATCCGCAAACAGGGGCGACGGCCTGCGACCAGGGATTGCTTGAGAAGATTGGTGCTGACGCGGCCTTCAAGTCCGCGGGTCTCGTTGATGGCGCCCTCACCGATTGCGCGGTGGGAACGAGCGTCTACGCCACGATCCTGGCGTTTCAGAAACAGGCGTTCCCGCAGGCCCCTACCAGATTGACCGACATTTTCGACACCAAAACCTTCCCCGGCAAACGCGGCTTGCGCAAGAGTCCGGTGGACACGCTCGAACTTGCCCTGCTCGCCGACGGTGTCGCGGCGTCGGACGTCTATACGACGCTCGCAACGCCCGCCGGCGTTGACAGAGCCTTCAAGAAGCTAGACACGATCAAGAAGGACATCGTCTGGTGGGAGGCCGGCGCCCAACCGCCGCAGCTGCTCAAATCCGGCGAGGTGAAGATGGCGCTGGCCTGGAACGGCCGCATCGCGGACGCCAATGCCAAGGAAAATGCCGATCTTGGGATCGCCTGGACCAATCAGATCCGTGGCTTTGACATGTGGGTTATCCCATCCGGGTCGAAGAACCTTGCAGCCGCCAAGGAGTTCGTGGCCTTCAGCGTCAAGCCAGATGTCAACGCCACCTTGAGCACGTACATCGCATACGGTCCGACCGTAAAGGCCGCCAGCGCTCTGGTTGCCAAGGACGTGCTGCCGAACTTGCCGTCCGCCCCGCAAAACAGCGAGGGTGCCCTGGCGCAGGATGGTGCATTTTGGGCCAAAAACGGTGAGGCGCTGAACGCCCGCTTCTCCAGCTGGATTTCCCAGTAAGCCGAGTGATCGGAGTTCTCGCATGACACTGCCGTACGGTGACGTGGGCCTGATGATGACGCAGAATGATACCCCTGCGGCAAAGGCCGCGGCACCGTCGGAGCGTGTCGTTCGCCCGTCGGTCAGGAGCGACAACCACCGCAGGGCAGCTCGGGCTGCGCTTCCGGCGGCGCCGCTCCTGATTTTTCTGCTTCTGTTTCTGGTGATCCCCATAGGTTCGATCGTTCATACGGCGGTATCGGATGGGGAAATCGCCAGAGCCCTGCCGCTGACAACGCAGGCGCTTCAGGCCTGGGACGGAGATGATGTGCCGCTCAGTGCCGTCTACATGACCCTTGGTCAGGAGCTCGAGGCCGCGGGACATGCTGGATCAGTACGCCCCCTAGGCCGTCGGGTGGGTTACGAATTGTCGCGTGGGGCAAACATCATCCTGGGTGCCCAGCGGATCCTGTCGGAGGATTTCGACCGCGCCGACCCGCAGGCCTGGAAGGCCCAATTGATCAAGGCAGACCCGGCCTGGGGACAGAGCGGTGTGTGGAGCATCTTCAAGCACTATAACGGTCGCTACAGCGCGTTCTATTTGCGCTGGGCAACAGGCTTTCCTGTAAAGATCGAAGCCGATGGTCGCTTGTCTCAGGAAACGAGTTATGATTTTCGGTCGATCTATCTAAGGACGATCCTGATCAGTCTGGTTGTGACGGGGCTCACGATCTTGATCGGATACCCAGTCGCCTATGTCATAGCCAATGCCAGCGGGCGCACGGCCGCAGTCCTCCTGTTCTTCATTCTCCTGCCGTTCTGGACCTCGCTGCTCGTGCGAACAATGTCGTGGATAGTCTTCCTTCAGACCAACGGCGTTCTCAACGCCACGCTGGCCCGAACGGGACTGATATCCGAGCCGCTGCCCCTCCTTTACACGCGCATGGCGACCATTATCGCGATGATCCAGATCCAGTTGCCGTTCACGGTCTTGCCCATGATCAGCGTAATGCGGGCTATCCCGACGAACCAGGTAAAGGCCGCCCGCAGCCTAGGGGCAGGGCCACTTCTTGCACATGCGACTATTTTTCTGCCGCAGGCGGTTCCAGGCATTGCCGCCGGCGGACTTCTCACCTTCGTTCTGTGCCTCGGCTTCTATTTGACGCCCGCATTGGTGGGTGGACCGTCCGATCAGATGGTGAGCTTCTTCATTGCCAGGTTTACCAATGAGGATCTGAATTGGGGGCTTGCTTCGGCCCTTAGCGTCATACTCATCTTGGGGGCCGGCCTCGTTGCTCTGCCTCTTGCGCGGCATGTCGCGCGTCACTCGTCGGATCGGATATGAACATGGGCCGCCGCGTCTATTCCGAGTTTCCGACCTACATTCGGATACCGCTTTATGGATTTGTTGGGATCGCACTTCTCTTGCTGATGCTGCCGCTGGCGGTCGCTCTCCCAATCTCGCTCAATGCCGATCCCTGGTTTACCTACCCATTCCGTGCGTTGTCTCTTCGCTGGTTCGCGGAGCTTTTTTCCTCGCCTTTGTGGACCGGAGCAATGGTCAACAGTCTGGTGATTGCGATGTCGACCACCATCGTCGCCACGACTCTGGGCACCCTCGCGGCAATCGGGCTTGTCAATCCACGGTTTCCTTTGCGCACCGCCGTGATGGCGCTTGCGATTTCACCGATGATCGTTCCCGTCGTCGTGCTGGGCCTTGGGCTGTTCATTTTCTTTTCGCCGCTCGGCCTCAACTATTCCTACGCCGGCGTCGTTATTGCACACACCATTTTGGCATCTCCCTTCGTTGTCATCACCGTGACGGCGACGCTGACGCGCTTCGACTTCAACCTGATGCGGGCCGCGGCAGGTCTCGGCGCCGGCCGCGTGACGGCATTTCGAACGGTGATGCTTCCAATTATCGCGCCAGGCGTGGCGGCGGGAGCGGTCTTCGCTTTCGCCTCGTCATTCGACGAAGTGGTGATGGTCCTTTTTATTGCCGGACCTCAGCAGCGCACGCTGCCAAAGCAAATGTTCACGGGACTGCGTGAACAGCTCGATCCAACGATCCTCGCCGCCGCCACGGTGATGATCATACTGACGAGTTGCCTGATGGCTGCAGCCTACAACGCCAACAAAAATAGGTAACGTGATGCTGCATGTCATGTCGCAGGACCCCAGGACGGCTGGTGCGGCGCAAGCCGGATTGTTCGCCGACGATTATCTTGAAGAGCCCTATTGGTGGTCGGCGGCGCCGCTGCCCGCAGCCGACGAGAATACGGGGCCGATCAGCCT
>NZ_RZQE01000481.1:0-4442 GCF_004022955.1 Mesorhizobium sp. M7A.F.Ca.US.002.01.1.1
GTCGTCACAACGGCCGAGCGGAATTCGTCTGGCTGGCCGAGATAGGAGTTCAGAAAAGCGTCGAGCGTTGCCGCTGGCATCGTAACCTCCCCTCCCGCCGCATCTCCTCGGAGCGGCTGGACTGGAGGAATGGAAACAAACGTCGCACGATAAGTAAAATTCAATAACTTTACCTAGTCAGTAAAAACAATTTAGTATGCGACATGAGAAACCTCACGCTCAAGCATTTCAAGACCGTCCAGGCAATCATCAAGTGCGGCAAAATTGTCAGCGCAGCCAAGATGTTAGGCCTGTCTCCTCCAGCGCTGACAATCCAACTGCGACAAGTGGAGGAAGAATTCCAGCTGGCTCTGTTCGACCGAACGTCGGACGGCATGCGTCCCACTGCCGCAGGTCTGGCTTTCGTCGAGACAGCGCAGGTTATCGAGGAGCATCTCGGTTTGCTCGAAGACAAGATGGATGCCATCAAGGGCGTACGCACCGGCAGCTTGAGGCTCGGCGTCGTTTCCACAGCCAAATATTTCGCGCCGCGGCTGATGGCTGCGTTCATGAAGGACCATCCCGACATCGACATGCGGCTTGCCATCGGCAATCGTGCCCAGACGATCGACAACCTCAGGAACCACGACATCGATATCGCGCTGATGGGGCGTCCGGCGAAAGAGGTTCCGGTGCGTGCTTCGGTCTTCGGTGATCACCCGCTGGTCATCATCGCGCCGCCCGACCATCCCTTGGTGGCGGCGCGCGATATCTCCAAGGAGCGGATTGCCGAGGAGCATTTCCTTATTCGCGAGCCCGGCTCCGGAACCCGTATCTCGTTGGAAATATTCCTGAGCGACGTGCCTGGGCGCATCGACGACCTCGGTGTCGAGATGGCCTCGAACGAAACGATCAAGCAGGCGGTGATGGCTGGTCTGGGCATCGCCTTCATCTCTGCTCACACCATCGCTGCGGAAACCGAGGCAGGCCGGCTTGTCATCCTCGACGTTGTCGGCATGCCGATCCGCCGACAATGGTTCTCGGTGATGCGAACCGATCACGCAATCTCGCCGGCGATGGCCACATTCAACGATTTCCTGATGCGCAAGGGCGCAATGTACCTGCCCCTTTTCGGAAAGCTGTATCCAGACAAGGCTGGATGACACTGCACGAGCGCAACGGATGAAAGTCCGGTGGAGAACGCCCGCGCTCGTTGGTATTATATAAGCGATATGTTATGTTGCAGTGCGAAAGAGCGGGGGCCACGTCCTTTCACACCGTAAGCGATCTGTATGTGCAACCCCTGCAGACTGTTCGGAACTCTCCCGGGTATGGGTTCGGGAATTCGATGGGGAAAAGGGGTAATGCTTTACACACTCGTTATGATGGTCTGCCTGACGGATGGACCGCGGACCTGCGAACAACGCGAGGAAATGGTAGACGGTCTGGCGATGAATCCCGGGACTGCCTTCATGCAGGCGCAGCCGCTGGTGGCAAGGTGGATCGAGACGCATCCCGGTTATTTCGTGCAGCGCTGGCGTGTGCTGCCTGGCAGAGAGTCGTGAGACAGGCGGCCAAGGTCTATTTCTTCACGATGAGCGTTTCCGAGACAGTCTTCGACAACTGGTAAAGCCGCTGCTCGATTATCGTCGGCACATCGCAGACATAAGTCAGCGACTGGACGCGTTCGTTGAAAATTCGCGTCGCGAAATTCAGTTGATCGGTTCGCCGTTCTACTTCGTCCGGATCCGCATCGGCCTTGGCGCGCAGCGCGTCCACTTCGGATGCTTCCTTGCGCAACTGTGCCGCCATTTCCAGCTGTTTGTGGGCATAGCGGGAGATGCCGGAGATCACGAGCGAACGCTCGGCGTCCATGTGATCGAACATTCCCTGCACCAGCATCGTCATTTTGGTTGCGACCTGCTCGGGCGGTAGGGAAGTCGCGAAATCCTTGATCTCCTTCTGGGCTTGTGCAATCGGCGTCCGCCGGGCCGCCACAGCATCGACAAGCGCCGACACGCCTGGATCCTTCGCCCAATCCTTCGCGGTCGCCGGAAGCTCCGGCCCATTCCAGATCTGGCCAAGCGAGAGCTGTGGCACCTTACGCTGCATGCAGGGCCAGTCGGGATCGGTGTTTGCCGCGGCGGCGCCCTCCATCGACGCAAGCGTGGTGACCAGAACCAGAGTGTGAACAAGTCTCATTCGCGCCATCAGGCGTTTCCTCCCATGTCCTGTTTGCGGATCACCAAACCGCGCGAAGGGTCGTATGCGATGATGGCGCCGCCCAGGAACAGCAGCGTGCAGCCGGCGACGACGCCCAGCGACAGCCATTCGATCTGCCCGTAGAAGGCAAAACGGATCAGTTCGACGGCATAGGTGAACGGGTTGCAGAGGCAGATCTTGTAGAGCAGGGGGCTCGCCTCCTGGATGCGCCACAAGGGATACAGCGCCGGAGACGCGAAATAGCCGGGAAAGATGACGAAGTTCATGATGCCGGCGAAGTTTTCAAGCTGCTTGATCAGCGAAGACAAGAGCATGCCGAGCGCGCAAAGCATCATGCCCGACAGGAACAGTGCCGGCAGAACATAGAGATAGCCGAGTGGCGGCGCTTTGACGCCCCACAACCAGGCAACGATCAGGAACGCGTAGACCTGCACGATCGATACGGCCACACCGGCCAGCATCTTCGACACCAGCAGGAACCAGCGCGGAAACGGGCTGACCAGCAGGATGCGCATGTTGCCCATCTCGCGGTCGTAGACCATCGACAGTGAAGACTGCATGCCGGAAAACAGCAGGATCATGCCGCAAAGGCCCGGCGTGATATAGACCTCGTAGAGCACATAGGTCTTGTAGGGCGGGATGATCGACACGCCAAGCACCTGGCGAAAGCCGGCCGCGAAGATGAACAGCCAGACCAGCGGCCGGACCAGCGAGGAAATGAAGCGTTCGCGCTGGTGCAGGAAGCGCAGGCACTCGCGCAGGACGACGCCTTTCAGGCAAATGAGATAGTGGCGCAGGCCGAATGGCTCGGACCGCACCGGCATGATGCCGGCGACTTTTCCGGGCATCGCAGGAGCGCTCATGGCGACGTCTCCGTCATGCCCGCCGCATCGACGCGGCTGAGCTTCGAAAAGGTTTCGCGAATCGAACTTCCGCCGTTCGCACGGATCACATCCGACACCTTGCCGCTGGCGACCAGGTCACCCCGCCGCAGTATGACGACATGGTCGGCGTCTTCGACTTCGTCGATCAGATGCGTAGCCCAGAGCACGCCGATGCCCTCTGCTTGGACGAGCTTGCGGATGGTGGCGAGGATGCCCGCACGAGATTCGATATCCAGGCCGACGGTCGCCTCGTCAAGCAGGAGCAGGGAAGGTCGGTGCAGCAGCGCCCTGGCGATTTCGATGCGCCGCATCTGACCGCCGGAGAGGCTGCGTGCCTTGTCATGCTGGCGGCCCTGCATGTCGACCGTTTCCAGCAGCGCGGCAATGCGCTGGCGAGCTTCGCGTCCGCCAATGCCATGCAACGAGGCATGGTAGGAGAGATTCTGGTAGACGCTGAGGTCGAGATCGAGCGTGCGTGCCTGGAACACGATGCCGACCCGCCTGAGTGCTTCGCCGGACGCGCGGCGAATGTCATGGCTGAAGATGCGGATCGATCCGTGACGCGTGTCGTAGAGGTGGCTTATCAGTGAGAACAGCGTCGTCTTGCCGGCCCCGTTGAGGCCGAGCAGAACGGTGAAAGTCGCCGGCGCGATCGAGAAGGAGACGTCGTTGAGCGCCCGCTTCTGGCCATAGGAATGGCTGACGGCTCGGACATCGAGCGCCGCCACCTCGTCTCCCGGTCCGCTTGTCCTCATATGCTGCATACCGGATCGCTCCTTCAGGACGCGTTGGCCTATTGGCGCCCCTGATCGCCTTTTGTCTTACTTGATCGTAATCTTGCCCTTCAGTCCCTTGTCGGCAAGGTCGGGAACCGACCAGGTATATTCGCCCGGGCGAACGGTATGGAACTGCACCTGGATCGTTCCCGCGTCGTCGAATTCCAGCCAGGCCGGTCCGCCGTCCATATGCACTTCCAAATCGTTGATGACGATCTGGTCCATCCAGACATTGCGGAAGAGATCGGTCACGAACTTGTACTCGAAACCGCCCTTGGACGTGATCTTCCAGCGATAGCCCTGGCCGGCGATCAGCTCGAAGTCCTTCTGATTGACCGCATAGGTGGAATCGGCCGAACCGATAATCAATTCCGGCAGGTTCTTGCTGGCACGCGACGGTTTTGACGTCGCATCGTCGGCGTTTGCTACGATCGGAGCAAGGACAAATCCGGCGAGCGCGGCGAAGAAAAACCTACGGCAAAGTTTCATGTCTTGAGCCTCCCGATGATCAATGTCTGCTATTTGGGCGAAATGACCACACCCCAGGGCTGCTGGCCCACAGTGAGCGATTGGACCGGCT
>NZ_RZQE01000482.1:0-4440 GCF_004022955.1 Mesorhizobium sp. M7A.F.Ca.US.002.01.1.1
GGGTTGCGGTCACGAAGTCGACCGCCTGATCGGGATCGGTCAGGAGCTGGTCGTGGGAGAGCGCGCCCTCGGCGCCGTGGCCATCCTCGGCCTCGCCTTGGCCGGTTTCCAGCGAGCCGAGCACGCCCAGTTCGCCTTCGACGGAAGCGCCGACCCAATGCGCCATACGTGCGACGCGTTCGGTTATGGCGACGTTGTAGTCGTAGCTTGCCGGCGTCTTGGCGTCCGCCATCAAGGATCCGTCCATCATCACCGAGGTGAAGCCGTGGCGGATCGCGGAAAGGCAGGTGGCCTCGCTGTTGCCGTGGTCTTGATGGATGCATAGCGGGATGGTTGGGTGGATTTCGGTCAGCGCCTCCATCATCTTGGCCAGCATGATGTCGTTGGCATAGGATCGGGCGCCACGCGAAGCCTGGATGATGACAGGCGCGTCGCAGGCCTTGGCCGCTTCCATGATGGCGAGGCCCTGTTCCATGTTGTTGATGTTGAATGCCGGTACGCCGTAGCCGTGCTCGGCGGCATGGTCGAGAAGCTGGCGAAGGGTGATGCGAGCCATTGTGAATCCTCCTAGATGATGAGCTTCAGCGCCGCTGCAGCAACCGCTTCGGACGTGATGTTGAAATGCCGGTAGAGGTCGGGGGCAGGGGCGCTGGCGCCGAAGCCGGTCATGCCGACGAAAGCGCCGGTCTCGCCGATCCAGCGGTCCCAGCCCAGCCGGGCTGCCGCTTCGACCGCGACGCGCGGCGCCGAGCCGAGGACGGCCTTGCGGGTGGCGCTTTCCTGCTCCTCGAAAAGCTCCCAGCACGGCATCGACACGACGGCGGCGGCGACACCATGCTCGGTCTCCAGCCTTTCGGCGGCAGCAACCGCGATCTCGACCTCCGAGCCGGTGGCGATCAGGGTGACGGCACGGTGCTCGGCTGGTTCGCGCAGGACGTAGCCACCTTGGCGGGAGCGGTTCTCGTCACTGTGCGACCGACGCAGCATCGGCAGGTTCTGGCGCGACAGCACCAGGACGCTCGGCCGATCCTTGCTCTTCAGCGCGAGTTCCCAGCACTCCGCCGTTTCGATGACATCCGCCGGACGGAAGACGTTGAGATTAGGCGTCGCACGCAGCATCGCAAGGTGCTCGACCGGCTGGTGCGTCGGGCCGTCCTCGCCGAGGCCGATGGAATCGTGTGTCATCACATAGATGACGCGCTGGCCCATGAGCGCCGAGAGCCGCATCGCGCCGCGCGCATAATCGGCGAAGCACAGGAACGTACCGCCATAGGGCACGAAACCTCCATGCAGCGCGATGCCGTTCATGGCGGCCGCCATGCCGTGCTCACGAATGCCGTAGTGAATGTAGCGGCCGGCATAGTCACTCGGCGCAATGCGGTTCATGCCCTTGGTGATCGTCAGATTCGAGTGCGTCAGATCGGCCGAGCCGCCGACGGTCAATTCCGTTGCGCCGTTGATGGCCTCCAGCGCCATTTCGGAGGCTTTTCGCGTCGCCACCTTGGTTGCCTTCTCGACATGTTCGCGACGAAAGGCTTCGAGCGCGTCGAAGACCGTGTCGGCCAGTTCGGCGGCGACGGCGTTTTCAAAAGCCTCGCGTCGCGGCGAGGCGGCAAGCCGCTGCTCCCAGGCGCGCCGCATCGCTTCGCCGCGACCGGCAATCTCGCGCCAGGCGAAAAGGATATCATCCGGCACCTCGAACGGCGCGTGGGCCCAGCCGATGTTTTCGCGTGTCGCGGCGATCTCTGCTTCACCCAGCGGTGCGCCGTGCGTCTTTTCCGAACCGCCGAGATTGGGGGCACCCATGCCGATCACTGTGCGGCAGGCAATCAGCGATGGCCGATCCGACCGTCGCGCCGCCTCGATTGCCGCGGCGACTGCTGCCATGTCGTGCCCGGCGACACTTTGGACATCCCAGCCGGCGGCCTTGAAGCGCGCCGGCTGGTCCATCGACGTGGAGAGGGAGGTCGGCCCGTCAATGGAAATCGCATTGTCGTCCCAGAAGACAATCAGGCGGGAAAGCTTCAGGTGACCAGCGAGGTCTATCGCCTCGTGACTGATTCCCTCCTGAAGGCAGCCGTCGCCCGCAATCACATAGGTATGATGATCGACCAGATCGGCACCGTAGCGGGCGGCAAGCATGCGTTCCGCCAGCGCCATGCCGACCGCCGTGGAAATGCCCTGTCCAAGCGGTCCGGTGGTGGTCTCCACGCCAAGCGCATGGCCGTATTCCGGATGTCCGGCGGTGCGGCTGCCCAGCTGCCGAAATCGCTGCAATTCCTCGACCTGCATGTCTTCGTAGCCGAGCAGATGATGCAGTGCGTATTGCAGCATCGAGCCGTGGCCGGCTGAAAGCACGAAACGGTCACGGTCGGGCCAGTCCGGTCTCGACGGATCGATATTGATGAAGCGGTTGAACAGCACCGTTGCGACATCGGCCATGCCCATCGGCATGCCAGGATGACCCGAATTCGCCTTTTGGACGCTGTCCATCGCCAGCGCGCGAATGGCGTTCGCCATGTCGCGCTCCGAGACGGGAGCGGTTGTGGTGACGGGCTTCAGTGCTGTTTGGCTGGTCATTGCATCCTCCTCACGACACACGGCTCTTGCGTTCAACCAATTGCAGGATGAGCGGCGTCAGGATCAGCTGCATGGCAAGATCGAGCTTGTTGCCTGGCACCACGATGGAATTTGGCCGCGACATGAACGAGTCGTGGATCATCGACAGCAGATACGGAAAATCGATGCCGCGCGGATTGGCGAAGCGGATAACCAGCATCGATTCGTCGGGTGTCGGAATCCAGCGCGCGATGAACGGGTTGGACGTATCGACGATCGGCACGCGCTGGAAGTTGATGGCGGTCTGCGAGAATTGCGGGACAATGTAGCGGACATAGTCGGGCATCCGGCGCAGGATCACGTCCATCACCGCCTCGGTGGAATAGCCGCGTGTCGAACGGTCGCGATGGATCTTCTGGATCCATTCGAGATTGATGACCGGCACGACGCCGATCTTGAGATCCGCATGCTTGGCCAGATTGATCGTGTCGGTGACGACACAGCCGTGCAGCCCCTCGTAGAAGAGCAGGTCGCTGGGAGCGAATTCGCGCCATTCGGTAAAGGTTCCCGGTGGCGTGCCGTGCTGCTTTTCCTCTTCCTCATCATGAATGTAGGTGCGGGTCTTGCCGGTTCCGCGGCGGCCATATTCCGCGAACACCTCTTCGAGAATTCCGAGTTCGTTGGCCGCGGCATTGAAATGGGTGAAGTTCGGGTTGCCGGCCTTTTCCTCCTCGGCCACCTTTGCCTTCATCGCCGCGCGGTCGTAGCGGTGAAATGCGTCGCCTTCGATGAAAGCGGCCTCGATGTTCTCGCGCCGGAAAATCAGCTCGAAGATGCGCTTGACCGAGGTCGTGCCGGCGCCCGACGACCCGGTGATGGTGATGATGGGGTGCTTGGCTGACATGGTGCTGCTCAGGCTCTGAACAGGCCGCGGCGGCTGAACAGCGGCGCACGCTCACCGATGTTGCTCGGCTCTGTGTGGTAGCGCGTGATGCGCGCGACTTCCCGCGCCGACCCGAAGATCATCGGCACGCGCTGATGCAGGCTCTCCGGCTCGATTTCTAGGATGCGGGTGATCGCGTCGGTGGCGGCACCGCCAGCCTGCTCTATGAGATAGGCGATCGGGTTGGCCTCGTAGACGAGGCGCAGCCGTCCCTGACCATAGCCCTTGCGCCGATCGCCGGGGTAGAGAAAAACGCCGCCGCGCATCAATATGCGGTAACAGTCGGCGACCAGAGAGGCGATCCAGCGCATGTTGAAATCCTTCTCGCGCGGTCCCTCGGTGCCCTCCAGGCAGTCGTCGACATAGAGCCGCACAGCCTCGTCCCAGTGCCGGTAGTTGGCGGCGTTGATGGCGAACTCCTGAGTGCGTTGCGGAATGATCCGGCTTTCATAGGCCTGGACGAAGGTGCCGAGCCTTGTCGAGAAGACGAAGACATGCGTGCCGCTGCCGAGCGACAGGACGAGTGCCAACTGCGGCCCATAGATGAAGAAACCGGCGCCTAGCTGGTTCACGCCCGCCTGCAAGAAAGAGGCGGCCGGATCAGCGTCCGGCGCGCCAGTTGCGGTCAGGAGCGAGAAGATCGTTCCGATCGACACGTTGGTGTCGATGTTGGAAGAGCCGTCGAGCGGGTCGATCGCAATGGCGAGTGGCGCTTGCCTGTCGAGCAGGACTGGCTGCTCCAGCTCCTCGGAGGCGTAAAGCGCCACCGGCGCACGGCGCATGGCGTCGAGGAAGATGTCGTCGGAGAAGACGTCGAGATCCTTCTGGACGTCGCCGTCGGCATTGGCGCCACGGGTCTCGGCAAAGGCGGCGCCGAGCACCCCTTGGTTGATGGTGTTGCGGACCTTGATGGCGGCCTGTGTCAACTGACGAACGGT
>NZ_RZQE01000483.1:0-4406 GCF_004022955.1 Mesorhizobium sp. M7A.F.Ca.US.002.01.1.1
GCGTCCTCGCAATCCGCACGGCTTCTAACGAACAAGATTGCGACGATCGGCAAGCTGATCGGTGATGCGCCGGCCAAGACAAAAAGGCGGATGTCACGTGACGCTGAGCCGACACCTCGACGCTTAATTGCAATCGGCGCCTCCGCGGGCGGGCCGGCCGCCGTTGCCGCAGTCCTGAGTGCGTTTCCCGTTGATTTTGACGGCGCGATCGTGCTCGTCCAGCATCTCGATGCTCAGTTCGTGCCGGGGCTTACTGATTGGCTGGGACAGCATACGCCTCTCCCGATCCGTCCGGCGCGGGAAAAGGATAGTCCTCAAGCGGGCACTGTTCTCGTAGCCAGTTCTGCGGATCATCTGGTTTTCAAGTCAGCTCAACAACTTGGCTATACGCCCAGCCCCAAGGACAATGTTTATCGGCCGTCCGTTGATGTGTTCTTCGGAAGTGCGGCGCAATGGTGGCCTGGCTCTGTGATTGGTGTCCTGCTCACAGGCATGGGCAGGGATGGTGCGCGCGGGCTAAGACAGCTCCGCGACAAAGGGCATCTCACGATCGCCCAGGATCGAGCAACCAGTGCAGTCTATGGCATGCCGAAGGCCGCCGCCGAAATCGGCGCGGCTGTTGATATTCTTCCTTTGAGTGCGATCGGCTCACGTATAATCGAAGCCTGCGAGCGCTCCACGTGAAAAGGCTCGTCCGATGACGCAAGAACCAGAGCTGGTCCCGCCACTCACAGACAACTATTCATCCATGGTTCTGCTCATCGATGATCAGATCATGGTTTGCGAGGCGGTCAGGCGCGCTCTAGCCAACGAACCCGATATTTCCCTACACTTCTGCACCGACCCGTTGAGAGCAATGACAGTCGCGGATGAGGTAAAGCCAACCGTTATCCTGCAGGATCTCGTCATGCCCGGCGTCGATGGGCTGCATCTGGTGCGAGAATACAGGAAGCATGCGTCGACACGCGCGGTCCCAGTCATTGTGCTGTCGAGCAAGGAAGATCCAGCCACCAAGGGCGAAGCCTTTGCTGCGGGAGCGAACGACTATCTCGTCAAACTGCCGGATCGTATCGAGCTGATTGCACGTATTCGATATCACACGCGGGCTTATCTGGATCACGTCCAGCGAGACGCGGCATACCGAGCGCTAAGGGAAAGCCAGCGACAGCTGATCAGTGCAAATCTCGAGCTTGAACGTCTGACGCGGATCGATGGCCTGACGGGCCTCGGCAACAGGCGCTATTTTGATGAATATCTGGCGGCCGAATGGAAGCGCGCTTTTCGCGCACAGTCCCCATTGTCGCTGTTGATGATCGATGCCGACAACTTCAAACGATACAACGATACCTATGGCCATATGGCCGGCGATGAGGTGCTCAAGCAAATCGCCCGCGTGATCCAGAGCGGTTCCGGCCGCTCCACCGACCTCGCTGCGAGGTACGGAGGCGAAGAGTTCGTGGTCGTGCTGGTCGACACTTTACTGGAACAATCCAGTGCGATCGCAGAGCGGCTCGTCCAGGGCGTGCGGGAGTTGAACATACCCCACGGCCCGGATCGTGTGACCATCAGCGTCGGCGTTGCAACAGCGGTGCCCACCGCGGACGAGACGCCAAATGATTTCGTCAATGCCGCCGATTTGGCCCTATTTCGTGCCAAATCGGAAGGACGAAATCGTGTCGCGCTTCATATGTCCCGCAGCTAGACAAGCTCAACGCACTTCTCAGGCTAAGATGGAACTTTCTGAGCGTACGTTGAACGCGCCTGGGCTCGCCCGGCCTTCAAGAAGCTCTATGCCGACCAGCTCGCTTACTTTGCGGCTGGAGCTCGAACCCATCGTTAATGACCGCTGGGCGTCCGGTTCTGGGTGGGAACGTGCCGGTTCGCCTGATCGCTCGAATTTCTGCTTTTGGGATTCCGCTGGGGCCAGCTCAACGGCTGACTTGAGGCGCCAAGCGGAATATCGGCATCGCGCCGCGATGGTTGAGAATCAATCGCGGCTCAATGCTCGCCGGAGAGCACCGAAGCGAATGCGATATTGCGCCGGCGTCACCCCGACCTTGCGGCGGAAAAGACGCCCGAAAAAACTCGCATCCTCGTAGCCGACTTCATTCGCCACCGCTTCGACAGGGAGATCGCCCCCCTCCAGCAGCTGCTTTGCCTTCTCGAGTCTGAGCGCATGGATGTAGTCGATAGCCTTCATGTCCGTAGCCCTCGCGAAGCGGCGCACGAAGGAGCGCTCGGACAGGCCTGACAACTTGGTCATGGCTGCGACGGGCGACGGCGTCCGGTAGTTGAGTTCCGCCCATCTCTGGCACCGGTTGATCACCGCGTCGCTGGTCTGGCGAAAGCGCATCAGCGCGGCGAAGGGCTGCTGGCCCATGTCGTGCCACTGCAGCATGTAGACCTTGGCGACCTCCATCGCCTCCTTGAGGCCGACAAAGCGCGCGATGAGATAGAGGGCGAGATCCTGCCAGCTCGAGCCGCCTCCCGCCATGACCACCCGTTGCGCCTCGCCGCTCAGCACAAGCGACTGGTCCGGCCTCACCTTCACGCCGGGGTAGTTGTTCGTGAGCGTCTCGACATAGCCCCAGTGAATTGTGGCCTCGCGATTGTCGAGCAGCCCGGCCTCGCCGAGCAGCACCGCGCCCGAACAAGCGCTGGCCAGCATGGCGCCGTCGTCATGCGCTCGCTTCAGCCATGCGGCTTCGGCGTCATACTGCCCGGCGACGCTTTCTCTCGGATTGACGAAGAAATCTGGAATACAGACGATGTCGGGTGGCGGGCAATCGGCAAGGCTGTGATCTGGGCGCACCCAGATGCCGTTTGCAGCGCGAAACGGGCTGCCGTCCCCAGCAACCACATAGGGCCGCATGCGCGGCGTGCCCGCCGCACCGCTGGTTATGAACAGGAAATCCCTGCCGGGCGAGGAAAACAGGTCGAACATGCCGTAGATCGTGGAGGCGGTAGCCTCCGGAGCGGCAAGGATCGCCACATTCAATGGTCTGGTCTGTTCAACCATGGCAGAAATGACCGCCTTCCAGCATTTTCGACTTTAGCGGCCGTGCCCGCGCCGCGCTAGCGTGCGTGAAACGAGGAGACCGCCCCATGGCCGCCACCGCTACCCTTGCACCATCGAGCATCGAAAGCTTCCGTTCCATCTTGCGCGGCGAGGTGCTGGAGCCGTCGAACCCTTGCTATGACGCGACACGGGTCGTCTGGAACGGCATGATCGACCGCCGTCCGGCCCTCATCGCGCGCTGCCGGAATGCTGCCGATGTCGTGGCGTCGGTGAATTTCGGGCGCGAGCATCGGTTGGCGATCGCGATCCGCTCGGGCGGTCACAATGTTGCTGGCTACGCCATCTGCGACGGCGGCCTAATGATCGACATGTCGCTGATGAATGGCGTGCGGGTCGCGCCCGACCTCGATTGCGCCTTCGTCGAGGGCGGCGCCACCTGGGCCGATGTCGATGCGGCCACCACCCCGCTTGATCGCGCCACGCCGGGCGGCCTCATCTCGGCGACGGGCGTTGCCGGCCTAACTCTTTCCGGCGGCATCGGCTGGCTGCGCGGCAGCCACGGCCTCAGCGTCGACAATCTGCTGGCGGCCGATCTGGTGACCGCCGATGGCCGCCTCATCCATGCCGACGCGACCCAGAACCCGGATCTCTTCTGGGCGCTGCGCGGCGGCGGCGGCAATTTCGGCGTGGTGACGAGCTTCGAGTTCAAGCTGCATCCGATCGAGCCGGAGCTGATGTTATGCGGTCCGGCCTATCCCGAAGAGCGCGCCAACGAGATCATTCCACTCTGGCGCGACTTCATGCAGACCGCACCCGATCGCCTGAGCGGCCTGGCGGAATTCTCGACGCTGCCCGACGATCCCTCGATCCCCGAGCATGCAAGGGGCCGGCGCGTCCTGGCGCTCGCGCATGTCTATGACGGACCGGCCGACGAGGGCGAGCGGGTCGTGGCGCCGTTGCGCAGTTTTGGGGAACCGCTCGTCGATTTCAGCGGCCGCATGCCATATCGCACCATCCAGTCGCTCTATGACGGGCTGTTCCCGAAAGGCCGCGACCGCTGCTACTGGAAATCCACCTACCTCTCGCGCCTGGACGACGAGGCCATCGGGGAGATCACGGTACGGATGGCGAAGCGGCCCTCCGAAATGACCTTCGCCTCGATCTGGAAGTTCGGCGGTTTCGTCCAGCGCGTTGCAGCCGATGAGACTGCCTTCGGCGACCGCTCCATGCCCTTCATGCTCAGCCTCGATGCCATTTGGCCAGGCGCTGACGAGGACGATGCGAACATCGGCTGGGTTCGCAGCTTCTGGCAGGACGTGCAGCGCTACTCGACCGGGCGCCTCTATCTGAACTTCCCCGGCCATGGCGAAGGAGCGGACCTCGTACG
>NZ_RZQE01000484.1:0-4388 GCF_004022955.1 Mesorhizobium sp. M7A.F.Ca.US.002.01.1.1
GCTCAAGCTCCAGGTGAAAGCGGGATCGGCTACGCCGTCTCCCCCGATCGGCCCGGCGCTTGGTCAGCGTGGCATCAACATCATGGAGTTCTGCAAGGCGTTCAACGCGCAGACCCAGGAAATGGAAAAGGGATCGCCGGTTCCGGTTGTCATCACCTACTATCAGGACAAGTCCTTCACCTTCGTCATGAAGACGGCGCCGGTGAGCTACTTCCTGAAGAAGGCGGCGAACCTGACCTCTGGTTCCAAGGAGCCGGGCAAGGTCAAGGCCGGTACGGTTTCGCGTGACAAGGTCCGCGAGATTGCCACCGCGAAGATGAAAGACCTGAACGCAAACGACGTCGAAGCGGCCATGCGCATGGTCGAGGGCTCCGCCCGCTCGATGGGTCTGGAAGTGGTGGGCTAAGATCATGGCAAAGATTGCAAAGCGTGTATCGAAGACCCGCGAAGGCATCGATCCCAACAAGGCTTATGCCCTGGGTGATGCGCTGAAGCTGCTCAAGGACCGTTCCTCGGTGAAGTTCGATGAGACCATCGAAGTCGCCATGAACCTCGGCGTCGACCCGCGCCATGCCGACCAGATGGTCCGCGGCGTGGTCAACCTGCCGAACGGCACCGGCCGCTCGGTACGTGTCGCCGTGTTCGCCCGTGGCGACAAGGCCGACGAAGCGCGCGCTGCCGGCGCCGACATCGTTGGTGCCGAGGATCTGGTCGACATCGTCCAGAAGGGCACGATCGATTTCGATCGCTGCATCGCCACGCCGGACATGATGCCGCTGGTCGGCCGTCTGGGCAAGGTGCTCGGCCCGCGCGGCATGATGCCGAACCCGAAGGTCGGAACCGTCACCACCGACGTTGCCGCCGCCGTCAAGGCGTCCAAGGGCGGCGCCGTCGAGTTCCGTGTCGAGAAGGCTGGCATCGTCCATGCCGGCGTCGGCAAGGTCTCGTTCGACGTCAAGGCCCTGGAAGAGAACATCCGCGCCTTCGCCGATGCGGTGACCAAGGCAAAGCCGACTGGCGCCAAGGGCAACTACGTCAAGAAGGTGTCGGTCACCTCGACGATGGGCCCGGGCCTCAAGCTCGACGTCGCGACGCTTAACGCGTCCTGATACGAACATTTGGATCGGCCGGCAAGCGGCTGATCCGCAAGTGAATTCCGGACCTCCGACTTGTCGGCGGCCCGGTACTGGAAGCCGAAAGGTTTCCGGACATCCTGTCCGAGATTGCAGGCGGCCCAGAAGCCTTAATTCGATTTGGGCCTGCATGAGACGGGTGAAGACCGGACAACGGAGCGATTGCTCCAATGAAAGGTTCGAACCGTGTTTGCCTTTTGTCTGCGCATCGCCGGCTTGACTGTCGATGTGGCGAAAGGGGGCAGGATCCTCGAGCGTCGTTCGGGAGATCCGTTACTGGATGGCCCGGCCGACAAAAGGCAACCCGACGCCTGTCCTCGTCAATGGGATGTTCCCGTTAACAGGATTGGGGTCAACTGGAGATAGGCAGTGGACAGAGCGGAAAAACGCGAACTCGTCACGGGCCTGAACGGTGCGTTCTCGAACGCAGGTTCAGTGGTCGTGGCCCACTACGCCGGTATCACCGTCGCGCAAATGAACGACCTTCGGTCGAAAATGCGCGCTGCCGGTGGCACCGTCAAAGTCGCGAAGAACCGTCTCGCCAAAATCGCTCTTCAGGGCACGGACTCCGCATCGATCATCGAGCTGTTCAAGGGACAGACGCTGATTGCTTATTCGGAGGATCCGATTGCGGCGCCGAAGGTCGCGTCCGATTTCGCCAAGGGAAATGACAAGCTCGTCATTCTCGGCGGCGCAATGGGCACCACCTCGCTCAATGCCGACGGTGTGAAGGCACTCGCCACACTTCCGTCGCTCGATGAGCTGCGCGCCAGGCTGGTTGGCATGATCGCCACGCCGGCAACCCGGATCGCCCAGATCGTCAATGCGCCAGCGGCCTCGGTCGCGCGCGTCATCGGCGCTTACGCCCGGAAGGACGAGGCGGCATGAGGCCGTTCCTCGCTATCACAAACACACGTTCGAACCTTATGAAGGAACACAACAATGGCTGATCTCGCAAAGATCGTAGACGACCTTTCGAAGCTGACCGTCCTCGAGGCGGCCGAGCTGTCGAAGCTTCTGGAAGAAAAGTGGGGCGTTTCGGCTGCTGCTCCGGTGGCGGTTGCCGCTGCTGGCGGCGCTGCGGCCGCTGCTGCTCCGGCCGAGGAAAAGACGGAATTCGATGTCGTCCTCACCGACGCAGGCGCTCAGAAGATCAACGTCATCAAGGAAGTCCGCGCCATCACCGGTCTTGGCCTCAAGGAAGCCAAGGATCTGGTTGAAGCGGCTCCGAAGCCGGTCAAGGAAGCCGTTTCCAAGGCCGACGCTGACAAGTTCAAGGCCCAGCTGGAAGCAGCCGGCGCCAAGGTCGAACTGAAGTAAGCGTAAAAGCGGCGGGCGGCCTCGCGCCGTCCGCCACTCCCTTCGCCCGAAGGGAGAGCGCGTAACGCGAGATTTTGCGAGAACCTCTTTCCTGAGGGCCGAAAACCGGCCTTCAGGAAACGGGTTTTCTCCCGTTCTAGCCGGCCGCCGACAGGCGCCGGGAAAACAGACAGAGGGTTGCCGCCAAGGTGGCCCAGTATGCAAGGCGAGCCGCGGCGAGGCTCGTCCCGAGTTTAGAGCTAAGGAGCGACGATGGCCCAGACCCAGACTTTCAATGGCCGCAGACGCGTACGCAAGTTCTTCGGAAAGATTCCGGAAGTTGCGGAGATGCCGAACCTGATCGAGGTTCAGAAGGCATCCTATGACCAGTTCCTGATGGTGGCGGAGCCCAAGGGTGGGCGTCCGGACGAGGGGCTGCAGGCCGTTTTCAAGTCGGTCTTCCCGATCTCCGATTTTTCCGGCTCCTCCATGCTGGAGTTCGTGAAGTACGAGTTCGAAGGACCGAAATTCGACGTTGACGAATGCCGTCAGCGCGACCTCACCTATGCCGCGCCGCTCAAGGTGACGCTGCGCCTCATCGTGTTCGATATCGACGAGGACACCGGCGCCAAGTCCATCAAGGACATCAAGGAGCAGGACGTCTACATGGGCGACATGCCGCTCATGACCTTGAACGGCACCTTTATCGTCAACGGCACCGAGCGCGTCATCGTTTCGCAGATGCACCGTTCGCCGGGCGTCTTCTTCGACCATGACAAGGGCAAGTCGCACTCGTCGGGCAAGCTTCTGTTTGCCGCGCGCGTCATCCCGTATCGCGGTTCGTGGCTCGACATCGAGTTCGATTCCAAGGACGTCGTGCACGCCCGCATCGATCGCCGCCGCAAGATTCCGGTGACGTCGCTGCTGATGGCGCTCGGCATGGACGGCGAAGAGATCCTGTCGACCTTCTACAACAAGATCACCTACAAGCGTGCCGGCGACCATTGGCGCATTCCGTTCAACGTCGAGCGTTTCCGCGGCCTCAAGGCTGTCGGCGACCTGGTCGATGCCGATACCGGCGAAGTCGTCGTCGAGGCCGGCAAGAAGATCACCGCACGCCAGGCACGGGCGCTTGGCGAAAAGGGTCTGAAGGCGATCAAGGCGACCGACGAGGACCTGCTCGGCAACTATCTGGCCGAGGACATCGTCAACTACGCCACCGGCGAGATCTTCCTCGAGGCCGGTGACGAGATCGACGAGAAGACGCTGAAGGTGCTGCTCGGCACCGGCGAAGAGGAGATCAAGGTTCTCGACATCGACCACGTCAATGTCGGCGCCTATATCCGCAACACGCTCAACGTCGACAAGAACGAGAGCCGCCAGGACGCGCTGTTCGACATCTATCGTGTCATGCGCCCCGGCGAGCCGCCGACGCTCGAAACCGCCGAAGCCATGTTCAACTCGCTGTTCTTCGATAGCGAGCGCTACGATCTGTCGGCCGTCGGCCGCGTCAAGATGAACATGCGCCTCGAGCTGAAGGCCGAGGACACCGTGCGCGTGCTGCGCAAGGACGACATCCTGGCCGTGGTCAGGACGCTGGTCGAACTGCGCGACGGCAAGGGCGAGATCGACGACATCGACAATCTCGGCAACCGCCGCGTGCGTTCGGTCGGCGAGCTGATGGAAAACCAGTACCGCGTCGGCCTGCTGCGCATGGAGCGCGCGATCAAGGAGCGTATGTCCTCGATCGAGATCGACACGGTCATGCCGCAGGATCTGATCAACGCCAAGCCGGCGGCTGCCGCCGTGCGCGAGTTCTTCGGTTCCTCGCAGCTGTCGCAGTTCATGGACCAGACCAACCCGCTGTCGGAGATCACCCACAAGCGCCGCCTCTCGGCGCTTGGACCGGGCGGTCTGACCCGCGAGCGCGCCGGCTTCGAAGTGCGCGACGTGCAC
>NZ_RZQE01000485.1:0-4386 GCF_004022955.1 Mesorhizobium sp. M7A.F.Ca.US.002.01.1.1
GTCTCCAGGAGTTCGTTGATCGAGTAGAAGTTGCCGAGGCTCTTCGACATTTTCTGCCCTTCGACCTGCAGGAAGCCGTTGTGCATCCAGATGTTGGCCATCATTTCGGTGCCATGGGCGCAACGCGACTGGGCGATCTCGTTTTCATGGTGCGGGAAGATCAGGTCGAGGCCGCCGCCATGGATGTCGAAGACCTCGCCGAGATAGGCGGCCGACATCGCCGAGCACTCGATGTGCCAGCCCGGCCGACCCCTGCCCCATGGCGAATTCCAGCCCGGCTCCTCCGGTGACGACAACTTCCAGAGGACAAAATCGCCGGGATTTTTCTTATGCGCGTCGACGGCGACGCGAGCACCGGCCTGCTGCTCGTCGAGATTGCGCTTCGACAGCTGGCCGTAGTCGGGCATCGACGCCGTGTCGAACAGGACTTCGCCCGCAGCAACATAGGCATGGCCGCGTTCGATCAGGCTTTGAATCAAGGTGATCATGTCGACCTTGCCGTCGGCACGGGGCTCGACGAATTCGGTGGCGCGCGGCTCGACCGTCGGCTCCAGGCAGCCGAGAACCGCCACGTCGCTGTGGAACTGGTCGGCGGTCTTTTCGGTGACCCGCCTGATCGCCTCATTCAACGACAGCGTGCCGGAAGCGATCTCGCCGCCGAAATCGCGCAAAGCGCGCGCATTGATCTTGTCGTCTACGTCGGTGATGTTGCGCACATAGGTGACGTGCGTCTGCCCATAGAGATGGCGCAGCAAGCGGAACAGCACGTCGAAGACGATCACCGGCCTGGCATTGCCGATATGAGCAAAGTCGTAGACGGTCGGGCCGCAGACATACATGCGCACGTTCAGCGGATCGATCGGGACGAAATCCTCTTTCGTCCGCGTCAGCGTGTTGTAGAGGCGCAGGCCCTGCGATGCGTCGGACATTCGTGCCTTCCCGGTTCAGAACTCAATTCGACGAAGCCAGCCCTGCGCGAACGCAAATCAGGCTCCAGCCTGCTGGCCGGGGCGTTTGTCCAATCTGGGGAGAGATGAGGCGAAAACGTCCGGACCAGCGCGAGGCTAGCCAATAATGCAAATGCCACAAATGGCGAAAGACGTTTTCATGGGCGGCTTTATCGCCTTGGCTTGTGTTGCCGTCAAGTCGCAAGTTTCGGCAAAACCGTCGCTGGGTCACAGGTAATGATGCACTGAAACATTTTATTAAACATGTCGGCACAGTCATGAAACATTCGCCGGCTAGATCAGCAGGCGTCACGATTTGGTCAGAATCGGCCATCAAACGCAGACACGAAAATGTTACCAGGGAAGAGAGACATGCCCCGAACCAAGCAGGAAGCCAACCGCGCCAAGCAGCCCGCGCTGGCCAACCACTATCGCGCAATCGGCCCGGCCGCGATCGTCGCCGCCCTTCTCCATACCGCCAAGAAGAAAAAGCCGGCGCAGAAGATCGTTTCGCCCCGCGCTGCCTGAAGGGATGGGCGGCCGGCGCCAATGGCGCCAGAAATGAAGGCGCCGACGCGCGCGCCCTCTGCTAGAACAACGTCATCTGACTGTCGTCCGCGCCGGACTTCTGGCGCTTGACCTTCTCGGGCTCCGGCCCGATCTCGCCCCGCTCCTGAATCTCCGGTCCGGTGTTGGCGACCTTGTTGACGAGGTCGGAGACCGGAATTGCCTCGAAGAAATCGAGCTGTGCCGGTCGCAACAGATCGGCGACATCGCGCGGTTCGAGCGTGCGGCAATCCAGCCAACGTGCGAAATCCCTGGGATCGATCACCACCGGCATGCGGTCGTGGATATGCGCTATGTCGGCATTGGCGTTGATGGTCAGGATGGCGCCGGTGTCCATTTCCGAACCGCCCGGCTCGGCATAGGTCTCGATCAGTCCGGCGAAGGCAACCAGCCCGCCATGCCTGGGGCGTATCCAGTAAGGCTGCCCCTTCTTGCCACCGGTTTGCCGCCATTCATAAAAGCCGGACGCCGGCACCAAAGCGCGGCGATGGCGCATGGCGGCCTTGAACGACGCCTTTTCGGCAGCCCCTTCGGAGCGCGCGTTGAACAGCAGCGGAAACTCGCCTGTATCCTTCACCCAGGTCGGGATCAGCCCCCAGCGCACCAGCATTGGCTGCCGGTCCGGCAGATTGGAGCCCGGCGCCCGCGGAGGGCCGGCGACCGCCATCAGGATCGGCTGCGTCGGGGCGATGTTGTAGCGCGCCGGGAAATCCTCAAGCCCCGCCACGTCCAGAAAGGCAGCGGTCTGATCCGGCGTCGCGGTCAAGGCGAAACGTCCGCACATGGTCGATTGGTGCCCTTCGAAAGGTTCGGTTTCTGAAAGTGGCGATGGAACCGGCGTTGCGCAACCGCTAAAACTTGTCCACGCTGGCCGGTCCACAACTGACCGGCCTTCAGCCTGATTGGGAATCCATGAACGAAGCGCGCAAAATACTTCCGGCAGTCTCGGTCGCCGTCGTGCGGGCAGACACCGTGCTTCTGGTCAAGCGAGCCCGGCAACCGTCGCAAGGGCTCTATGCCTTTCCGGGCGGCAAGGTCGAGCCTGGTGAGACGCTGGAGGCAGCGGCAGAGCGCGAACTTCAGGAAGAAACCGGTTTGCGTGCCACAAATTATCGCCCGCTGCGGGAAATCCACATCGACGGCCGGGATGACAGCCACCCGGTCGATTATCTCCTCACAGTCTTCGGCGCCGCCTATGCCGGCGGCGAGGCCGTGGCCAGCGACGATGCGGAGACGGCGGCCTTCTATACGCTCAGCGAGATGGCGGCGCTGCCGCTGGCAGGCTCGGTATTCGCGGTCGCCGAAGACTTGTTGGCCCCCGGCGGAAACGCCGGACTGCTGTCCTGAAATCAACTTGCGGGCCACAAATTGTTTCGCCACAAAGACTTATGCTGTTTAGCAGAGCCACGCAGCTGGTAGAGAAGGCTTATGAATCGTCCATCCATGCTCCTCGCCGTGTGTCTTGCGGTCGGCGCGACCGTTTCGATACGGCCCGCGCTCAGCGCCGAGTCGCCGTTCGAGCCCGGGTTGATGCGGCTGGCGGAGGTTCTGGGCTCGCTGCATTTCCTGCGCAATCTGTGCGGCGAAAAGGGCGACCAGTGGCGTGTCGAGATGACAAAACTGCTCGATTCGGAAAATCCGGACGCCGAGCGGCGCGCCCGTTTCATTGCCAG
Organism: Mesorhizobium sp. M7A.F.Ca.US.002.01.1.1; assembly: GCF_004022955.1. NCBI lineage: Bacteria > Pseudomonadati > Pseudomonadota > Alphaproteobacteria > Hyphomicrobiales > Phyllobacteriaceae > Mesorhizobium > Mesorhizobium sp. M7A.F.Ca.US.002.01.1.1. The sequence goes on from NZ_RZQE01000485.1 coordinate 3,188, forward strand.
CTTCAATCGCGGCTACCGCTCCTTCGGCGGCACCTATACGAGGTGCACGCCCTCGGCGACCGAAGCCATCAGCCGCTACATGAAGGAAGGCGAGACGCTGTCTCGCGACATCGCCTCGCGTTACGGCAACTAATGCATATCGCCCAAAAGTGGCTGCGGTTTTGGGAGAACGACACGCATAAAAACGAAAACCTAAAGCGCCTCGCCTGAATCCGTTCAAACGCGGCGCGCTTTAGGCACTCGCTTATCGACAACTATCCGAACCATTGCTGGGTACAGCCGATATATCGGCTTGTGCCAGGCAATATCTTGGTGCAATCCTCATGTTGCACTTCTGCAACAGTATTAACGAAACCTTACCGCGCGAAAGCGGAATTAACTCAAACTGAAGGTTTTCGCCCCGCAGGCCGCCCCAATCGGCTAAGTTTGACTCGAACTGAACGCAGCTTCGCACAAGGCAATCGGGCTTTGTAAAATATGATCAAAAAAATGTCGTATTTACAAATACTTAATTGTCCCTGCGTGTGAAATGAACAGATCAGGCCTGATCCACATCAATGGATCGCAGCTTGAAAGGGTGGACATTCGCTTATGGAACATGGTGTCAACGACATCGACGCGCTGGTCAGGGAAGAAAAACGCTTGACCGCCGTGGAAAGCCACAGCGAGGCCTGGGCGGAAGGTCTCTCCGCCGGGATAGAGCCCGAGATCATTGCCGAAGCAGCGCTCGAAACAGCCTTCGGCGAGATGTTGCGTGCCAATGGCGAGACCTCGGCCCTTGCCCTGCTCGACCGTATGCGTGAAAAGGTGATTGCTGGCGCCTTCGAACCTGAACGGCTGCGGCACTGAACCGACGTCCGGTTCTTTGACGGCAATATGCCGCTCGGGCGTCATGCCCGTAAGCAGGGAGAAACGGGCAGTGAGTTTTTCGATGTCAGGCAAGCCGCGTGGCTTGGTCCTTCGCATCTCTTTCGCCGCTTGCTGTGCCGCGATTCCCCTGGTTGTGTGTCTCGCGAGCAGCCCCGCCTATGCGCTGAGCGAAATCAAGCGCGAAGAGCTCCCCCCGACGGTCACACCGCCGGCCGACGACATGTCGCCCCCCGGAAGCACCGTGCCAATGCCCAACCCGGTCGGGACGCCGCCGCCGTCTAGCCAGCCGACTGCTCCTGCCGAAGCCGAGCCGGACAGTCCGGCGGATG
>NZ_RZQE01000486.1:0-4369 GCF_004022955.1 Mesorhizobium sp. M7A.F.Ca.US.002.01.1.1
ATCCGATGTTCGTCGCTGCTTTCCGAAGACCACTTGTTGAGCATGCCCTCCGAAACAGGGCGGTCGAGATAGTCCGACATGCGGCGCGCAATGTCGGCGCGCGACCCCTTGCCCTCGTCGCGGCAATCGCGGAGTGCCCGGCTCACCAGGCGCGATATCTGGTTGTCGAGACCGCCTCGGCCGGCGACATCGGCTGCGTAGCCGACCGATACCTTCGGCGGTTCCCATTCGAACAGATCTGCGGTCAGCTGATCGCGGCGGGAGCGGACCATCATGCCCGCCCTTTCAGCCAGCGCTGGATGGCGCCTTCGTGCAGGGTGAAGAAGCGATCCTGTTCGCTCTCCTTCAGCTTGGAAAACTCGCTGGCGACCTTCTCCCACTTCTGCGCGGTTGCCGGTTTGGAGGTCCGGTCAATGACGGCGATCGCTTCGCTGACCGTCTGCGGCGCGTCGGCGGCTGCCATGGTCAGGAGGCGGGCTATAGCGACTTGGCGCTCCGGCGTTTCGGCCGCGAGCTGCAGGAGGTCGGTCTGGCTGTTGGCGACCGCGTGAAGCGAGATGTCCTGGCGGATCGGCTCCGGAATGGTGGCGATCTTGAGCGCGTGGAAAACGCTGCGGCGCGATATGCCGAGCACTGCCTGTGCCGCCTCGGAGAAATTGAGTGCAAACTTTGCACTCAATTCGTCATCCTCGACGATCTCGCGAGACTTCTTGCGTCCGGTTTTGCCGGTGCCGTGCTCGGCGTCGTAGATGTCGCGCCAGTCGGCGATATCCTTCGCGCGATCGAGAACCGACAGCTGTCGCCGGATCAGGTTCTCGGCGATCTCGCGCTTGCGGATCTGGGTTTCGGTGGCGACGTGCTTGGGGTCTTTGACGAACGCCTCGATCTCGTCCAGGCCGAGGCCCGCAACAGCGGCGAGACGATGCCCGCCAAAGATCAGCCGGTATTCATAGCCTTCGGTCTTCTCCGGCACGACCTCGATCGGAACCATGTGACCGTTGCCAGAGTGAATGTCGGCCATGATGGTCGCCACCCAGGCCGGGTCGAGCCGGCGCCGGTTCGCCGGCACCCGAATTTCAGCAATCTTGATTTTGGTAGAAGTCGTCACGTCCGCAGGCCCCCTGATTGAAATCCCCTGTCTGCGCATGCTCTGGCGCTAGACAGCGGCTTCAGGGCGCGCCGGATGCGTTGTCTAAAATGAGTGCAACTTTTGCACTTCCGCTGCGACCGGCGGTGCTGGTAATGTCCACCTCGTCATGACGGCCTCTCGTGTAGAGAGTCGGGAATAGCTCGCGGAAGGGGATATCCAGGGCGGCGGCGATGGCCTCGGCACCTGGACGGCTCAATCCGATGATGCCCTGCCTGCAGGCGCTGGTGTAAAGGCCCGCGTCTTTGGCGATCCCGGTCAGGTTCATGCCACGGCGCCGAAGCTCGGCGTTGATGGCGTGACGGTCCCACACCTGAGGCGTGTTCATGGCGGCTCCACCGATCGTCCGGCCCTTTGCAGAGGTCCGGATGGTTAAAGATTTAAACAACACTAGTCGCGACTAATGTCGCACAATTGGGTGAACAGATCAACGCTCAGGTGCAAATTTTCACGCGTCAGAGTTCGACTATTCACCGGATTGGGCAAAATTGGTCTAAGACGCTGATTTAGCGAGGGTTTCTTGTCCAATGACACAGAAATTGAAACTCTGACGCGCGGTCAGAGTTCGGAGCAAGTGGACACGTCGTTCGCCGAGCGACTGAGAATTGCACTATCGGGCGAATCACCCCACGCCTTCTCAAAGCGGTCGGGGATCGGTGATTCGACGATGCGCAAATACCTGCTGGGGTCCATGCCTGGGCTGGACAATCTGCTGGTGATTGCGGAGGCCGCGAACGTGACCCTGGATTGGCTGGCAGCCGGCAAGGGTCCGATGACGCCGGGCCAGGGCGGCCGAACCTTCATGGTCGCTGGCGGCGCGCCGGAGGGTTTTGTGACCGTCCCGAAGCTTGACATTCGCCCGAGTGCCGGCGCAGGCAGCATCGACCTCTACGAGGAGAGCGAGCCGGATATCTTCGCGTTCCGGGAGGAGTGGCTGCGGCGGATCGGGGTGAGCCCCAAGGCCGCGCGGCTCATGGTTGCCAAGGGCGATTCGATGCGGGAGACCATCAACGACGGCGACCTGATGATTGTCGACGTCTCAATCCGCGAGTTCATCGACGAGGCCATATACGTGCTGGTCTACGGCGGCTTGGTGCGCCTCAAACGCTTGCAAATGCTGCGTTCCGGCTTGTTGCTGCTGAAGAGCGACAATCCGCGTTACCAGACCGAGGAGGTTCCTTTGGCTGAGCAGCCAGAGCTGATCATCGGAGGCCGTGTCCGTTGGGCCGGTGGCGCTATCTAGACGCCATTGACTCTTCACTATCCGTGAACAGAATGAGAACATCCCAACAAAGGAGGTTCTCGTGAATTCCGCCATCGATCTATCAGAACGGCCCGGCGCCACGGAAGTCAGTAGCTTCGTCATCTTGCCGCCATCGGGCGCGTTCCGGGCTGGCGAGGCGCTACGTGCGATTGAAGCCTTCCTGACCGAACGCTTTCCCGGCCTGGCATTCTATGCGAACGCCGACATTCCGCCGTTCGATGGCGACTACAAGCTTGTGCCGATCGTTGGCGTGCCTGGCGATGAGCCCGATTCGATTAGGATGCTCAACAGCCCATCTGATGCGCTGTTGCTGGCCATAGGTGCCGCGCTGAAGCTCTTTAGGCCTGCCGGGTTGGTCGTTAACTGACCATGCGCGACAAACCCTACAAAGGCACCGTCGCTACCCTCGGTGATCTAAGGGATCACGACATGGGCCTTCAGGGTCATTGCCGCGTCCCCAATTGCTCGGGCAGCCGGAAACTGGACCTGGACAAGCTAATCGGGCTGTTTGGCGAGCATTACGTGTATATCAACGACCGAGAGATCGGTCGCCGGTTCATCTGCACCACGTGCGGCCGATCAGGCGGCTCGATCACCGTCATCGCCAACACGAAGCCGACCGGCTGGTCGCCTCCACATTAAATTATGTGTTCGCGGTGATGCCAAACGATCTTGCGCGGTCCGCCGTCCGCCGTCCGGCTTTGATGCCAATTGAAGTTGCGCGGCGGGGTTTCTGGGTTTCCGCCTTTCTGGCCCGCCCGTTCGCCGCAACCCCTTGGTTTTCCGGGCTTCTGGCGGCTCTTCCCGGCCTTTATCACCTTTTCCCAGCATTTGGCCGCTGATGCCATCTGAACTTGCGCGTTACATCATCGCCGGCCAAATCCCCCCGGCGTCGGCGTCGTCAGGATGACGGCGTCGCCGGCCTGCAACATGGTCTGGTCGCAGGCTTTCAGCAGGTCGATCGTGCCGTCCTTGCGGCGGATCTTGGTCGAGCCGACCTCGCCATCGCCGCCTCCGTCCAGCCCCTTGGGAGGACGGTTGCGGTGCGAGGACAGGATCGCGCATTCCATCTTTTCGAGGAAGCGGATGGTGCGTTTGGTGCCATCGCCGGCGCTCCATCTGCCGTTGCCGCCGGAATTTTCCCGAATGTGGAAATCCTCGAGCAGCACGGGAAAGCGCAGTTCCAGCACTTCGGGATCGGTGAGGCGCGAATTGGTCATGTGGGTGTGGACGCCGGAGGTGCCGGCAAAGCCGCGGCCGGAGTTCATCTGGCCGGCCGGCGAGCCGGAGCAGATCGTCTCGTAGTACTGGTACGTCTTGTTGCCGAAGGTCAGGTTGTTCATCGTGCCTTGGGCGTTGGCCATGGCGCCCATGGCGCCGAACAGCGCGTTGGTGACATGCTGCGAGGTCTCGACATTGCCGGCGACGACGGCGGCGGGGTAGGCGGGTTTCAGCATGCAGCCATCGGGAATGATGATGTTGATGGGCCGCAGGCACCCGGCATTCATCGGGATCATATCCTCGACCATGACGCGGAAGGCGTAGAGCACGGCGGCGCGGGCCACCGGCTCGGGCGCGTTGAAATTGTTCTTCATCACCGGCGAGGTGCCGGTGAAGTCTACCGTCGCCTCGCGCTTTTGCCGGTCGACCGTGATCTTCACCTTGATGATCTGGCCGGTGTCGGTCGGGTATTCGTACTCAGAACTATCCGGCAGCCGCTCTAGCACGCGGCGCACGCTTTCGGCGGCATTGTCCTGGACATGGCCCATATAGGCCTCGACGACATCGAGGCCGAAATGGGCGACCATCTTGCGCAGTTCGGCTACGCCCTTCTCGTTGGCGGCGATCTGCGCCTTGAGGTCGGCGATGTTCTGGTGCGGATTGCGGGCCGGATAGCGGTGATCGGTGAGCAGCGTTTCCAGCTCCTTCTCGCGGACGCGGCCACGGTCGACGATGCG
>NZ_RZQE01000487.1:0-4354 GCF_004022955.1 Mesorhizobium sp. M7A.F.Ca.US.002.01.1.1
AGCGCCTACTTTATCTCGCTGTCGTCCAGCATAAGCCGCCCAAGCTTCATCAGCGCCTCGGCCCCCTGGCAGGCCTACCGCTCGGCCTCGGTCAAGATAAAACCTGGCGCACAGGCCTGCGTGCTGGCGCTCGATCCGCATGCGTCCGCCGCCGTGAACCTGCAGGGCTCAACCAACGTCTCGATGGACAATTGCGTGATCGCGGCGAACTCGGACGCGTCGGATTCCGTCAACAGGGGTGGTTCCGCACTGGTTTCGGCCGGCTGTGTCTCAACCGTCGGCGGCACCAGCGGGCTGTTGCCACCCAGCGCCAGTCTCGCCTGCGGAACGCCGCACGAACATAGGTACGCGTCCTTTGATCCATTGGCCGACGTCGTTCCTCCCCCTTACACATTGTGTTTGCCTGTCCCGAACGGCAAAACCTACACGCTGTCGCCCGGCACTTATTGCGACAAGACATTATCGGGGAACATCACGCTTAATCCGGGCGTCTACATCATGCGCGGCACCACCATAAAGCCAGGGGGAAACGGCAGCCTGACTGGCCAGGGCGTGACCATTTTCCTCATGGAAAGCGCTCAGATCTACATAAATGCCAATGAGAAGGTGAACCTTTCCCCGCCCACCAGCGGCCCTTATGCTGGTATCACCATTTTCCAGGATCACGGCAACACGTCTGCCCTGACATTGAATGGTGGCGCAAATTCCGTGCTCAGCGGTTTCATCTACGCGCCGGACGCGCCCATTTCCTACGCCGGCAACTCTGATATGAGCGCCCAGGGCGACTGTCTCAGGCTTGTCGGCAATACGATACAGATGACCGGGAACTCGTCCGTCAAGTCCGACTGCGCGGCGGCGCTTGGAAATCGCACAATGTATGCCGATCGGATGATCACTCTGGTGAAATGAGAGACAACCTGACGTGCGGCGGCGCCAGCGGTAGCGTTGAGAAAAATGGCGATAACGCACGGCCGGATCGGTTTCGATGCGAGGCGCAATCCGGCCAGCCTGGGATAGGCAGCGCCGTCGATCGCCTGGTGAAACTCCGCCCAGCATGCCACGCCGATCAGCGTTGTACCGGCCAGCGTCAGTCTGTCGCCCCCTCTCCGATTTTCGAGGCCCTGCCCGGCAAAAGCCATGATCGCCATTATCTCAGGGGCATGACCATAGCGAAAATCGAAACCCACCCGATCCCGAAGCTGAACAGGCGCATGGTGCTGACCGGCCTCGCAGCCCTGGCGGGGCTCGCCGCCTGCAGCACCGTTTCACTGCCAACCGGTGAAGGCGCCGGGGTCTCCTCCTCCGCCACCAGCACGCTGGCCAGCATCCGCGCCTCGGCCGGGCTCGCGCCGCTGGTCCCCGACCGGCAGCTCGAACAGGCCGCCCTGCAGCAGGCAGGCTATATGGCGCAGCGCCGCCGCATGAGCCACACCACCGGCTGGGGCAAGGATTTCGCCTCGCGCGTCAGGGACAATCGAATTTCCGGTGCCGCGGCGGAGAACATCGCCGAGGGTCGTTTCGACCTCGAGAAGCTGTTCGACATCTGGGTGCATTCACCAGGCCATCGCCGCAACATGCTCGACCCGCGCTTCACACGCTTCGGCCTTGCCTATGTGCGCGACGGCAGCGACAGCAAGCTCCGTTACTGGAGCCTCGTGCTCGGAAAATAGGAAAACGTGCCGGTTCGGTGCGCCACACCCAAGACGATTTGATGGAAAGCTAGTCCATATGCGCCGCCGGCGCGCCGCCGGCTGGTGCCTGCTTCGGCTTGCGCAGCAGGAAAACAAACGGGATGGCAAGCAGTGTCATCACCATGAGTATTTTGAAGTCGTTGACGTAGGAGATCATCATGGCCTGGAGATTGACCATGCGATCGACCTGCGAGAGCGCCGTTGGATCGCCGCCTGCGGCCGCCGGCGAAACAGCCCACAGATTGGGGTTGAACGGATTGATGAAGGCCGAAAGCTCGGCATGGTTGATCTGCGTGTTGCGCACCATCAACACCGTCACGACCGACACGCCGATCGACGAGCCAAGATTGCGCACCAGGCTGAACAGAGCCGTGGCATCGGTGCGGAAGCGCACGTCAAGCGTGGCGAAGGCGACGGTCGACAACGGCACGAACACCATCCCCATGCCCAGGCCCTGGATGACGCCGGAGCTGATGATCAGCCAATTGTCCATCTGCGGGGTGAAGCTGGACATGGTGTAGAGCGACTGCGCGGTCAGCAGGAAGCCGATGACGACGAGGATCCTGGCGTCAATCCTGCTCATGAGCCGCCCGACGACGAGCATCGAGATCATGGTGCCGACGCCGCGTGGCCCCATGACGATGCCGATGGTGACGGTCGGATAGCCGAAGATGGTCGACAGCATCGGCGGCAGCAGCGACATGCTCGCCAGGATGAGCACACCCATGACGAAGATGAATGCCAGCCCGGTCACGAAATTGCGGTCGAGGAAGATCTTGGGATCGATGAAGGGGTGCTCGGCCGTCATGGTGTGAATGATGAACACCCAGAAGCCGGTGAGCGAAAGACCAAGTTCGATCCAGATCTCCACCGAGGAAAACCAGTCGACCTCGCCGCCGCGGTCGAGCAGCAGCTGAAGCGCGCCGACGCCGAGCGATATCATGGCGAAGCCGAAGAAATCGAAGCCGCGCACGCGCCGCGCGATAGCCGGCAAATAAGCGGCCATACCGAGAAAGGCGACGATGCCGACCGGCAGATTGATGAAGAACACCCAACGCCAGTTGAAATTCTCGGTCAGCCAGCCACCGAGTGTCGGGCCCAGAATCGGACCCAGCATGATGCCGGCGCCCCAGATGGCCATCGCCTGGCCATGGCGTTCCCTGGGATTGATGTCGAGCAGGAAGGTCTGCGACAGAGGCACGATCGCGGCGCCGAACACGCCTTGCATCAGCCGGAAGAACACCATGGTCTCCAGGCTCCAGGCGATGCCGCACAGCATCGAAAACACGGTGAAGCCGACCACCGCCGTCAGGAACAGTTCCTTGCGGCCGAAGCGATCGGCCAGCCAGCCGGTGACCGGCGTCATGATGGCGGCGGCAACGATGTAGGAGGTCAGCACCCAGTTGATGTTGTCAGGCGAGGCGCCGAGATCGCCGGTCATGGTCGGCAGCGCGACGTTGGCGATCGTCGTGTCGAGCGCCTGCATGATCGTCGCCAACATGAGCGCGACCGTGATCAGGCCGCGATGCGGCACTTCTTTGAAGGGTTCGGGCGTGCTCATGGCGTGGAACTTCCAGCAGGTAACAAAAACGTGTACAAGGGGTTTCCGGGCGGCAACGCCTTCGGTTGAGAGACCCTCGTCGCGGTGGGACGCGATTGTCGATGTGGGGGTTACATCGACTGAAAGTCTCTGATGAGCGGATGCCTGCCGCCCGGAAACATGAGGACCGACGGGTCCGCGTCGGAGATTTCAGATTCGGCCAGGCCGCACCGCGGCAGCACCCAAACGCTGATCCTTCCAGCTCCTCCCATCAGACCAATCCTGCTATTCACCTCTGCCGCTGGTCCTGCGGCATTCTGTTGACGTTACTGCGCGGCCTCGCCGGCCGTGGCGTGACCGAAGATCGAAGGCAGGCCACGCGCCACGCCGGTGTCGACGGTAACGGTGGCGCTCATGCCGGTGCGCAACGCCATCTTGGCGTCCGTATCGGTCAGTTCGAGACGAACCGGGATGCGCTGTGTGACCTTGACCCAGTTGCCGGTGGCATTCTGGGCCGGCAGCAGCGAGAACTCGGCTCCCGTGCCGGCGCCGATCGCCTTGACCGTCGCCTCGAAGGTGCGCCCCGGATAGGTGTCGACCACGATCTCGGCCTTCTGACCGGGCTTCATGTGGGTGAGCTGCGTTTCCTTGAAATTGGCATCGATCCAGGTGTCGCCGGTCTCGACCAGCGAAAACAGCGGCGTGCCGGAACCGACATATTGGCCGACCTTGAACGACGAGGCCTGGCTGACGATGCCGTCAGCCGGCGCCTTGACCGTGGTCTGCGCCAGGTCGTAGGCGGCCTTGTCGCGCGCGGCGAGCGCGGCCATCACGGTCGGATGTTTGTCGGTTTCGATGTCGGGATTGCCGCCAAGGGCTGCCTTGGCGCTGATGATGCCTTGCTCGGCAACGGCCAGCTGCTGCTTGGCCTTGTCGAGATCGTTCTTGGCTTCGTCCAGCGACGATTTGGCGTTGATGCCCTTCTGGGCAAGATCGGCGGCGCGGTCGAACTGCGACTGGGCGAAGGCGACCTGGCTGGCATCGGACTTCTGCTGAGCCATCGACTGGCCATAGGCGGCGCGCAACTGCTCGACATTGAGACGCGCGCCCGCCACCGCCGCGT
>NZ_RZQE01000488.1:0-4340 GCF_004022955.1 Mesorhizobium sp. M7A.F.Ca.US.002.01.1.1
GTGGTGGTCTTGCCGGCCGAACCGGTCACAGCGATGATTTTCGCGCTCGAGCGGGCGCGCGATGCAACTCCAAGCTTTTCCAGCGCGACCAGCACGTCCTCGACGACGATGATCGGCGCTGTCAGCCGGCCGAGCGACGGCAGCTTGCCTTCGGCCACCACCAGCACGCCAGCGCCAGCCTTGATGGCGGCGGTTGCGAAGTCATGGCCGTCCATCGCCTCGCCCTTGATGGCGAAGAAGGCGTCGCCCGGCTGCAGGCTGCGGCTGTCGATCGAAATGCCTGAAATGCCATCCGGCATCGGCCCGAGCGGCCGCCCGTCCATGGCGGCAACCAGCGCTTCGGAGGTCCACAGCAAGCTCATGCTGCGCGCTCCGTGAGTGCCGCGCGGACTTCCTCATGATCGGAGAAATGCAAGGTCTCGGAGCCGATCGTCTGGCCTTCCTCGTGGCCTTTGCCGGCCACGATCAGCGTGTCGCCGGCATGCAGCATGGCGACCGCTTCGTGGATCGCCTGGCGCCGGTCGCCGATCTCGATGGCACCTGGAGCAGCGGCCAAAATAGCGGCACGGATCGTTTCCGGCACTTCGAAGCGCGGATTGTCGTCGGTGACGATGACGACATCGGCAAGCCGCGTCGCGATTTCGCCCATGATCGGCCTTTTTCCCCGGTCGCGGTCGCCGCCGCAGCCGAACACGACGATGACGCGGCCGGTGGTGAACGGCCGCACCGAGGCCAGCACGTTTTCAAGCGCGTCCGGCTTGTGGGCATAGTCGACATAGACCGGCGCGCCATTGCCGGTGGTGCCGACGAGGTCGAGCCGGCCCGGCGCGCCCTTCAGTTTCTCCAACGCCATCAAGGCCTTGGCGACAGGTGTTCCCGTGGAAATGGCAAGACCCGCCGAAACCAGCGCGTTCGAAATCTGGAAATCACCGGCCAGCGGCAGGTCGATCTCGTAGAGCACGCCGTCGGCCTCGACTTCGGCCCGCTGGCGGTGGCGTTCGTGCTCGACCCGTTTCAGCCTGAGGAAGTCGCCATGGCGGCCGACCGTCAGCACATTGAGCCCGGCAGCCTTTGCTGCCACGGTCGTCGGCGCCGACCATGGATCGTCGGCGAAGATCACGGCCGGCGCGCCCTTCGGCAGCAACGTGTCGAACAGGCGCAATTTGGCGCGGTGATAATCCTCAATGGTCGGATGATAATCCATATGGTCGCGGCCGAGATTGGTGAAGCCGCCGGCAGCCAGCTTCACGCCGTCGAGGCGGCGCTGGTCGAGCCCATGGCTGGAGGCTTCCATCGAGGCGTGGGTGACGCCGGCATCGGCCAATTCCCGCAGCAATTGATGCAGGGCGACCGGATCGGGTGTCGTCAGCGAACCATAGTCGTTGCGCCCAGGCGCCACCACGCCGGTGGTGCCGATCGAAGCGGCGGCATAACCGGCCTGCTCCCAGATCTGCCTGGTGAAGGCTGCGACCGAGGTCTTGCCGCTGGTGCCGGTCACCGCGACCATGATCTCAGGCTGCTTGCCGAAATAGCGTGCCGCACTCTGCGCCAGCGCCAGGCGCGGATCGTCGACCGCCAGCACCGGAACCGGGAGCCCGGCAATGGTGCTGCCCTTGCCCGCCACGATCGCGGCCGCACCGCGCGCGGCGGCATCTGCGGCATAAACGGCACCGTCGGCCTTGGTTCCGGCGAGCGCAAAAAAGACAACGCCCGCTTTTACCTGGCGGGAATCCGAAGAAATCCCTGTAACCTCCAGATCGACGGAAGCTATTCCCTCGACGGGCAGGATACCGGCTAGATCTCTGAGCTTCATCGAGTCCCGTTCACCGCAACAAAATAGCGCGCTGTTGCCGGCGCGCCCTAAGAATCACTGATAGGAAACCAGCGTTGCACCATTTTCATGGCTGAAATCTGGCTTCACGCCAAGCATGGCAGCTGAACGCCTGATGATATTGCCGGCCATAACCCCAGCATTCGCAGCCGCGACATCCGTCATGCCGGGCTTTTCCGGGTGCGGGGCATCGGCAATGGTAAACACCAGATACTGCGGATCGTCCATCGGGAAGGCGGCGACGAAGGTGTTGAAATTCAAGTCCTTCGAGTAGCGGCCATTGATGACCTTCTCGGCGGTTCCGGTCTTGCCGCCAACGCGGTAGCCGGGGACTCTGGCGTTTCTGGCAGAGCCCTTTTCGGCATTGAGCGAATAGAGGTAGCGCATGCCTTCGACGGTCTTTTCGCTCACCACTCTCTTGGCGGTGGCCATCGCTTCCGCCTGCGTCCGCACCAGAAAGGTGGGGTTCATCAGGAAGCCGCCATTCATCAACGCCGCGCAGCCCACAGCCGCTTGCAGCGGCGTCGTCGACACGCCATGGCCGAAGGCGATGGTGAATGAATTGACCTGTTTCCAGACCTTCGGTTCAGTCGGACGGGCAGTCTCCGGCAATTCGGTCTGCATCCTGTCCAGAATGCCAAGGCGATGCAGGAATTCGCGATGCCCCTCGATGCCGACCATCTCGGCTTCCCTGGCCGACCCGATGTTGGACGAGTAGAGGAACACCTCCGGCAACGACAGCACACGGTTCTTGCCGTGGAAATCGTGAATGGCCTGATGGCCGACCCGGATTGGATGCGAAGCATCGAAGCGGCTCGCCATCGTCGCTTTGCCGGAATCGAGCGCCATGGCTGAGGTGAAGCTCTTGAAGGTCGAACCCATCTCGTAGAGGCCCGCCGACATGCGATTCAGCCGGTCCTTGTCTTGTGCGTTGTAGGGATTGTTCGGATCAAAATCCGGCACCGAGGCCATGGCCACCACTTCGCCGGTCTTGACGTTGAGCACAACGGCGCCGGTGCCCATGGCACGATAGCGCTCCAGGCCGGCGGCGATCTCGTCGCGCACGACATGCTGCACGCGCAGATCGATCGAAAGCTTTACCGGCTTGAGATCCTTGGCAATGGCAAGGCCCGACGCCTGCAGGTCGCTCAGCCCCTGCTCGTCGACATATTTCTCCATGCCGGAGATGCCCTGGTTGTCGATGTTGGTGAGCCCGACAATGTAGGACGAGGTCTCGCCGCTCGGATAGAAGCGGCGCTTTTCGGTGCGGAAGCCGAAACCGGGAATGCCGAGCTGCATGATGTCGGACTGTTGCTTGGGCGTCAGCTGCCGCTGCAGCCAGACGAAACCGGCGCCGCTCTTCAGCTTATGGTAGGTCTGCTCATAGTCGATGTCGGGAAGCACCGTCGACAGCTTCTCGATCGCCTCGTCGGCGTCGACAATCCGGCGTGGTTCTGCAAACAGCGACGCCGTCTTGATGTCCGTGGCCAACACTTCGCCGTTGCGGTCGACGATGTCGGGCCGCGATGCCGTCACCCGGCTCTGCGGACCGCCCGACATATCGGGGGTCTGGAAGCCGAGATAGACCAGCCGCCCTGATATGGTCGAGAAGATGCCGAAGAACACCGCCATCGTCATGATGATGCGCGTCCTGCCCTTGCCGCCGGTCGCCTTGCGGGCGCCCTCGACCACGATCGATCCATCTTCACTCGTCCTGGCGCGACGTTTCAGCAGTTTACCGATCATTGGGCGATGCCTCCGGTCACCACGGGATCCCTGCCGTCCGACGGCGCCTTGCCGCCCGAACTATCAGCCATGCCGCCCTGGCATCCCGACAAGATGTCCTGGATGTCAAGGGATTTGACCGGCAGGTCGCCGACACCGCCGATCTGGCGGGCGCTGACCGGCTCGAGTTCGAGCTGCGACTTGTAGAGTTCGGCGAGCTTCTGCAGCCGCGACGGCTGGGTAAGCAGGCTCCAGTCGGCCTTGAGCAGGTCGATCGTGTCCTCCTCATAGCGTATCTGCGCATGGATCTTCTGCACGGCGGCCAATTGTTCCTCGGCCTCGCGCTTGGCCTTGTAGGTAAGGGCCGCGACCGCAACCATGACGGCGATCAGGACAATGTCGCTGGTACGAAACACTTAGCTACCTCTCCCCCGGCCGGTCGATACCGGGAAGCTTTGGAAGGCCGAAAATCGAAAAGTCGCTGCCGCGCGCCGGCGCCTGGGTGCGGACCGCCGCGCGCAGCCTGGCCGAACGGGCGCGCGGATTGGCCGCCACCTCGGCGTCGCCGGCCGTCACGCCGCCGCCCGCCTTGCGGAACGTCGCGGTGCGCGCATGCGCCTCGGGCAGGTGACGCGAGCCGGTCGCGACATCGGCCCGGTCGGCGATGAAACGCTTGACGATGCGGTCTTCCAGAGAATGGAAGGTGACCACGGCGAGCCGTCCGCCCGGCTTCAGAGCGCGTTCGGCCGCAAACAGGGCCTTGGCCAGTTCGCCAAGCTCGTCA
>NZ_RZQE01000489.1:0-4304 GCF_004022955.1 Mesorhizobium sp. M7A.F.Ca.US.002.01.1.1
GAGTATGACCGGCTGATCGCCAAGGACGGGCTGGCCGGCTCGTGCAAGAACGTTTCCGACATCGGCATGATCTTCTTCAACGACATCGAGGCGATGCTGGACAAGAACGTCCGTCAGGCCGCCGTGATGGCCGTCGACAAGAAGCTGCTGGTCGATCGCCTGCTGCGCGGCTACGGACAGCCGATCGATACGCTGGAAACGCCGGAATACGCATCCTACGACGCGTCGATCAAGGTCGAGCACAATCCGGAAAAGGCCAAGGAATTGCTGGCTGCCTCCGGCTATTCGCCGGAAAAGCCGGTCAAGTTCACCATCCAGACGACCAAGGGCTTCAAGCCCAAGGACTATGAGATGATCCAGGCGATCGTCGGCATGTGGCGCAAGGTCGGCATCGAGGCGACGATCGAGGTCTACGAGATCGCAAAGCACTACGAACTGCGCGCCGCCGATAAGCTGGCGCCGGCCGCCTTCTACAACTGGGGCAACGCCATCGGCGATCCGACCACCTCGACCGGCTTTGCCATGTACGGCCCGAGCCCGCATTCGGTGTGGGACAGCCAGGATTTGATCGACATGATCAACCCCTTGTGGGGCGAGAAGGACGAGGCCAAGCGCATCGCCGGCTGGAAGGCTGTCGACAAATACATCGCCGAGCAGGCCTATGTGCTGCCGCTGATGCAGTATGCGCAGCCCATCGTCCATGCCAAGGGCGTCAATGTGGTTCAGCATGTGTCGGGCGCGCTGCTGCCGGCCCTGATGACCCCGGCCTGAGAGAGTCGAGAAAGGCGCGCTGTCGCAAAGCCGGCATGCCTTCTCCCAACTTGCGCAGGCCCCCTCATCCGGCCCTTCGGGCCACCTTCTCCCCGCTGGGGAGAAGAGACCGGCTCAGCCGTCAGCGACCTCTTCTCCCCTCGGGGAGAAGGTGGCCGCGAAGCGGCCGGATGAGGGGTCTTCGTTCCATCAGTCACCGAAACGCATTAGGCCTACGCCAGAATGCTCCTGCAGAGATTCCTGATCCGTCTGCTGACGATGCTGATCACGCTGTTCGGCGTGGCCGTCGTCGTCTTTGTCGTGATCCGCGTCGCGCCCGGCGATCCGATCGCCATGATGCTGCCGCCTGGTGCTACGGATGCCGACATTGCCCGGCTGCGAGCGCTCTACGGCCTCGACAAGACCATCGTGCAGCAATTCTTCATCTGGCTGTCAGGCGTCGCCAGGGGCGATTTCGGCACCTCGATTTCGCTCAGGCAGGATGTGCTGGGTCTCGTCTTCAACCGGCTGCCAGCGACGCTGGAGCTTGCCATCGTCGCGCTTGTGATGGCGGTGGCGCTCGGCGGCACGACGGCAATCATCGGCGCGCGCGAACGCGGCACGGCGGTCGAGGCCGGCATCGACATCGCCAGCGGCGCGGCGCTTTCCATTCCCGACTTCCTGTGGGGCCTGGTGCTGATCCTGCTGTTCGGCGTGCTGGTGCCGATCTTCGACATTTCCGGCCGAGTGTCGCCGCAGCTCGACCTGCCCTTCGTCACCCAGTTTTATCTGTTCGAGAGCTTGCTTCGTCTGCGCCTCGACCTGACCTGGGATCTGCTGAAACACATGCTGATGCCGGCCGTGGCGCTGGCGCTGCCGCTGGCGGCGATCATCTCGCAGCTGCTGAAACAGTCGCTGAAGGAAGTGCTCGACCTCGACTACGTCGTGCTGGCGCGGGTCAAGGGATTCTCGGAAACGCAGGTCATCCTGCGCGAAGCGCTGAAGAATGCCGCGCTGCCGACGCTGACGCTGGTCGGCGTGCAGTTCACCTTCCTCATCGGCGGCACCGTCATCGTCGAACGGCTGTTTTCCTATGAAGGCCTCGGCAACATGGCGATCGACGCCGTCATCAACCGCGACTTGCCGCTGATCCAGGGCATCGTTCTGGTCTTCGCGCTGCTGTTCGTGCTGATCAACCTCAGCGTCGACATGATGTACGCACTGCTCAATCCAAGGCTGCGCCATGGATGAGGGCCGCGCTCAAAGACGAGCTGTGTCGCCGCGTCTGTGGCTGGCCGGCGGCTGGCTGCTGCTGGCGCTTCTGGCGGCAATCTTCGCGCCGCTGGTCGCGCCGCAGGATCCGCTGGCGCAGGATTTGATGCTGGAACGGTTGCCGCCGTTCTGGATGGCCGGCGCCGAACCCGGCTATTGGCTCGGCACCGACAGCCTCGGCCGCGATCTGTTGTCGCGACTGATCTTCGGCGGCCGCATCGCCTTCATCGTCGCTTTCGCCGCGGCCATCGCCGCCTGCCTGGTCGGCTCGATGCTGGGGCTGATAGCCGGCTATTTCGGCGGCTGGGCCGACCGCATCATCTCGCGCATCGTCGATGTCTGGATGGCATTTCCGCCGGTGCTGTTCGCCATCCTTTTGGTTGCGGTGCTCGGCACAGGCTTGAGTTCCGTCATCCTCGCCATCGCCATCATCGACTGGACGCGTTTCTGCCGGGTGATCCGTGCCGAGACGATGGGCCAGTCGCGCATGGACTATGTCGAGAATGCCCGCATCGCCGGCTATGGCCGCATCGGCATCATGCTTCGCGAAGTGCTGCCCAATGTGGTGCCGTCGATCGTGGCGCTGCTGTCGCTGGAGATGGGCATCGCCGTCATCGTCGAGGCGATCCTGTCCTTCGTCAATCTGTCGATCTCGACCGACGACCCGACCTGGGGCGGCATCATCGCCGAGGGCCGGCTGTCGATCCATCAGGCGTGGTGGGTGCTCGTATTTCCGCTGATCACGCTGATCCTGACCGTGCTGTCGTTCAGCCAGTTCGGCGAGGCGCTGAAGACGCGTTTCGATCCGGTGCTGCGATGAGCGCCTGTCTCGACATCAGGGATCTGAGCGCCGTGCTGCCCAACGGCCAGCGCGTATTGCGCTCGGTGTCGCTTGCCGTTCAGCCCGGCGAGGTCCGCGCGCTGGTCGGCGAAAGCGGCGCCGGCAAGACGATGATCGGCAAGGCGGTGCTCGGTGTGCTGCCGTCGAGCGTGCGCATCGTCGAAGGCGACATGCGGCTCGAGGGCGAAGACCTCGGCAAATTGCAGCCCAAGGCGCGGCGCACGCTGATCGGGGCATGCACGGCGCTAATCCCGCAGGACCCGCTGACCGCGCTCAACCCGTCGCGCCGCATCGGCTCGCAGATGACCGACCGGCTGGTGCGCATCCTCGGCTGGAGTGGCGAGAAGGCCGATACCCGCATTCGCCAGTTGCTGGACGAGGTGCAGATCCGCGACCCCGACCGCGTGCTCAAAAGCTATCCGCACGAACTGTCCGGCGGCATGCGCCAGCGCGTGCTGATCGCTGCCGCCTTCGCCGCCGAGCCAAGGCTGATCGTCGCCGACGAGCCGACCACGGCGCTCGACGTCACCGTGCAGAAGCAGATCCTGCGGCTGATCGCACAATTGCAGCGCGAGCACGGCACCGCGATCCTGTTCGTCACCCATGATCTCGGCGTCGTCGCCAAGATCAGCCAGAGGGTCTCGGTGCTCTATGCCGGCAAGGTGGTGGAGGAGGCCGAGACCGCAGCGCTCTTCGCCGCGCCGCAGCACCCCTACACACGGGCGCTGATCGCGGCGACGCCACGCTACACCGATCCTTTCGCCTCGCTAAGACCGGTGGACGAGGCGGTGCTGGCCGGACTTGCTTCGGAGATCGCTGCCGCCGACCAAGCCTGGAGGCGGCCGCATGGTTGAACCGTTGTTCTCCGTGCGCGGGCTGAAGGTCGCGCTGCCCGACATGACGCGCAAGCCGCTGATCGGCCGCGCGCCATTGGTCGAAATCCTGAAGGGCCTGGACTTCGACCTGCCGCGGGGCTCGGTGACCGGCATTGTCGGCGAATCCGGTTCGGGCAAGTCGACGCTCGGCCGCGCGCTGGTGCGCCTGCTGGAGCCAAGCGCCGGCAGCATCAACTTCGACGGCCGCGACATCACCAATCTGCCGGAAGCGGAGTTGCGGCCGCTGCGGCGCAATCTGCAGATGATTTTTCAAGATCCGATGTCGTCGCTCAACCCGCGCCGCACCATTGCCAGCATTATCGCCGCGCCTTTGAAGCAGAATGGTCTTGGCGACAACCTGAAGGCGCGCGTCGCCGAGGCGCTGCGGCGTGTCGGCCTGCCGCAAAGTTTTGCCAGCCGCTACCGCCACGAACTGTCTGGCGGCCAGCGCCAGCGCGTCGGCATTGCGCGTGCGCTGGCGCTGTCGCCGAAATTCGTGCTGGCCGACGAGATCGTCTCCGGACTCGACGTGTCGACGCAGGCGCAGATCCTCACCCTGCTGGAGG
>NZ_RZQE01000048.1:0-22427 GCF_004022955.1 Mesorhizobium sp. M7A.F.Ca.US.002.01.1.1
TGGTTCGTCGAGGTCTTAAAATGCTGGTTGCCGAAACCGCCATTGCCGCCCTTGGCCAGCAGAAAGCGCTGTCCGACCACGGTCAGGTCGCAGATCAGCGTCTCGTTGTCTTCTTCGAACACCTGCGTTCCGGCCGGCACTTTCAGCGTGACGTCGGCGCCCTTGGCTCCGGTCATGTTGCGGCCCATGCCGTGGACGCCGGTCTTGGCCTTGAAATGCTGCTGATACCGGTAGTCGATCAGCGTGTTCAGCCCGTCGACCGCCTCCAGCCAGACATCGCCGCCGCGGCCGCCGTCGCCGCCATCCGGCCCGCCGAACTCGATGAATTTTTCACGCCGGAACGACACCGAACCGGCGCCGCCATCACCGGAGCGGATGTATACCTTGGCTTGATCGAGAAATTTCATGAGATTGTACAGTTTCTACTAGTGGCTTTGCGGCATTGCTCTAAACCTTGGCCCTTGCTCTAAACCAAGGCGCGGCGAAGGGCGAGGCCGTTTTGTGACAATGGCCATGTGGGTTGGCCGGAGAGACGTCGGAATGAAGCTTGTAACCTACAACATCCAGTACGGCATCGGCCTCGACGGGCAGTACGATGTCGGGCGCATCGCCGATGCCGTGCGCGGAGCCGACGTGATCGCTTTGCAGGAGGTGACCCGCAACAATCCTCGGAATGGCGGCCGCGACATGGTCGCCGAGATCGGCGAGGCGCTGCCCGACTATTTCGCCGTCTATGGCAGCAATTTCGAGGCCAATATCGGTTCGCACATCGACAACGGCCGTGCCGTGACGAAAACCTTCCAGCTCGGCAACATGGTGCTGTCTAGGACGCCCATTCATCTGTCGCGCAACCTGCTTTTGCCGCGCAGCCGCAGCTTCGAGATGATGAACTTCCAGCGCGGCGCGCTGGAAGCGCTGATCGAGACGCCGCTTGGTTTCATCCGCTTCTATTCCATCCATCTCGATCACCGCAGCCCCCTCGAACGCGCCAGCCAGATCCAGTTCCTGCGCCAACGCATGCTGAACTATGCGCTCGAAGGCGGAGCACTGTCCGGCGTCGCCGAGATCGGCCTGCCGGAACTGCCGCATCCCGAAGCCTTTGTCGGAATGGGCGATTTCAACATGCTGGCCGGCTCACCCGAATATGTCGAACTCGCCGGCCGGCCGGACCATGAATTCGGCATGCCGCTGACCGCCGACTTCGCCGTCGATGCCGCCTTGCGGCTGAACGCCACCGGCGACGATCTCATCAGTTGGGTTGATCCCAAGCAACCCACCGATCCCAGCCGGCACAAGCGCATCGATTATATCTTCACCAGCGCTTCGCTTGCCAGATCCCTGCAGCGTCTATGGGTCGACCGAAAGGCAGTCGGCTCGGACCATCTGCCAGTGTGGGTCGAGCTGGGCTGATGGCCATTCATCTGGCGGCGTTTTCGCGTTCGACGATCGCCATCATGATCGTATCGCGGTATTCCCCGTCGACATGGACGGCATCGCTCTGCACGCCCTCCCTGACAAACCCGACCTTGTCGTAGAGAGAGATGGCGCGAGCATTGTCGGAATGCACGGAGAGTTCGATGCGGACGAAACCGGCCCTGCGCGCTTGCGCCAAGGTTGCATTGATGAGCCGCAGTCCAAGGCCACGCCCCCGATAGGGAGGAACAATCCCCATCCCGAGGGAGCCGCGATGGGCATGGATGAGCCGATCATGGCGTGAGATGTCGCACCAGCCGACGACCTCGCCACGAACAACGGCCACGAACCCCGGATCGCCTCTCCCGATACGATCCATTGCGAAACTTCTGACTTGATCCAGCGGTGGCGCCTCAAGGAAGGACAAGTACTTTCGCTCACGCGCTACGACATCGAGCGCGCGATGAAAGCTTTCGATATCCCCAGGCGTCATCGGCGCGATCGCGGCCGTTTCAATATCGCTGCTGTCGACCATTGGCTTGACCGCCGTCATCCATCAGAAATGCACCCAGTTCCGCAGGCTGGTCCAGGTCTTGCGATCGAGCCGGTAGCGCTCGACGGGAACCTGGCCGGCGACGATCGAGTTCAGCATGCCCTGGCCGGCATACTGGAACCCGCATTTGTGGATGACGCGGCGCGAGGCCGGATTGATGACCCGCGTCGAGGCATGCAGGACCTGGATCGACGTCCTCTGGAAGGCGAGATCGACCAGCGCGTGCGCTGCTTCCGTCGCATAGCCCTTCTTCCAGTGCGGCTCGCCGATCCAGTAACCGAGCTCCAGCCCGCGATCGGTGGTGTTGAGGCCGGCGCAACCGACGAAGGTGTCGGTGCCAGCCAGCGTCAGGGCATAAGCAATGCCGGCCCGGCGCGATTTGGTCATGGCCAGGAAAGCGCGCGCCTCGGCCTCGCCATAGGGGTGCGGCATGCGTGCCAGCATTTCGGC
This sequence comes from Mesorhizobium sp. M7A.F.Ca.US.002.01.1.1, assembly GCF_004022955.1. Taxonomy (NCBI): domain Bacteria; kingdom Pseudomonadati; phylum Pseudomonadota; class Alphaproteobacteria; order Hyphomicrobiales; family Phyllobacteriaceae; genus Mesorhizobium; species Mesorhizobium sp. M7A.F.Ca.US.002.01.1.1. The sequence goes on from NZ_RZQE01000048.1 coordinate 2,417, forward strand.
GACATGGCGGTTGTCGGCAAGCTCGACCAGCTGCGCGATATCGCCCTCGTGGGGCGCCCGCATCACCAGCCGCTCGGTGACCAGCACCGGGCAGTCTATCGCGTAACTTTCGTCTTCTGAGTCTTCCGCTTCGGCAACCATTTGAAAGTCCTCCAGGCACAAGAAAAAGGGGAGATGGAAACCCATCTCCCCTGATCCTTTTCCTGGCTTTGCCAGACACCGGTTCCCGAGATGGGCGCCGGTGTTCTAGTGCGGAACCGGCTACTCCGCGGCTTTGGCAATCGGGTTGACCGATACGTAGGTTCGGCCGTTGGCTTTTTTGTTGAACGTCACGGCGCCGGTCTCGAGCGCAAAAAGCGTATGGTCCGTGCCCATGCCGACATTGACGCCGGGATGCCACGTGGTGCCGCGTTGACGAATGATGATGTTGCCCGGGATGACGGCTTCGCCGCCGAACTTCTTCACGCCCAGACGCTTGGAATGCGAGTCGCGACCGTTGCGCGACGAGCCGCCAGCTTTCTTGTGTGCCATCTAACTAACTCCGTTGCGCCGCAAGGCGCCTAAAAGGCCTTATGAACGCGTTCGCGTTCCGTTTCAAGTCCGATCCGGCGACCTGGTCGCCAGAAAATTACTTCGCCGCCAATTCCTTGGCCTGCTCGCGCCAGTCCTTGATCTGGTCGGCGCTGAAGGGCATGTGCTCGTCGATCTTGGCGACATCCTTGTCGGTCAGCTTGGCGAGCTGCGCGAAGGTGATGATGCCCTGCTCGTTGAGATCCTTGGCTGCGACCGGGCCGATGCCCTTGATCACGGTCAGATCGTCCGGCTCACCCTTGGGCGCCTTGAACAGCGGCGCTGCCGCGGTCTCGGCTGCCTTTGTCTCGGCTGCCTTGGCCTTGGGCTCCTTCTTCGGCGCGGCTTCCGCCTGCACCTCGGTGGCGGCCTCGGCCTTCATCTTCTTCGGCGCCTTGACCGCTGCCGTCTTCGTCGGCTTGGCGCCACCCAGCAGGATCTCGGAAATCCGCACGGTGGTCAAAAGCTGGCGATGGCCGATCTTGCGGCGCGAATTCTGCCGGCGGCGCTTCTTGAAGGCGATGACGGTGCGGTTCTTGCCCTGCTCGACGACTTCGGCGGTGACCACCGCGCCGTCGACGAACGGCGCGCCGAACGTGACATTCTCGCCTTCGCCATGTGCGAGGACGTGGCCGATCTCGACCATATCGCCGACAGCGGCTTCGAGTTTTTCGATCTTCAGGAGATCGTTGGCGGCAACGCGATACTGCTTGCCACCCGTTTTAATGACTGCGAACATTTTTTGCCTTTCGCTGTTCGGTCGGCCTTGATGAGCCGCCTCTGGCGGTTCAGCCGTCTTTTTGTCAGTCTGCGGGTTCAAAAAACAAGCGGCGCGGAAGAACCCTCCACGCCGATTGCGCGCTGTCCCTAACCGAAGGTTGAGTGCGAGTCAAGGCAAACAGCTGTTGTCGGGACTGTTGTTGGCGGCCGAAGGATCGAGCGTGTCAGCACGACTGCACGACGTGACCGTCATCGAGGCAAGCACGCGTGACTGGTTACCAACCTACCCAGGCCTCGCCGCCGCTGAACCGTCGCGAATCCGCTGCTTGCCCGGCAAGCCAAATAACTGACGGATTGGCCTTGTAACCTGCCCGTTCAGCCGTTATCTAGTGCGCCGCGCCGGCAACGGCCGACCATGACCGCGGAGAGGTGGCAGAGTGGTCGAATGCACCGCACTCGAAATGCGGCATGGGTGCAAGCCCATCGGGGGTTCGAATCCCTCCCTCTCCGCCATTTAGCTTCCATAAAAATCCTTTCCTTTCAAAAGCTTCCTTGTTGCGCTTGACCAGCACGAAGCGAAACATATCTTAGACTGTGTAACAAACTGTGTAACATTAGAGAAAGATAATGCGACGTTCCGCAGCGCCAAAGCCGCATAAACGTGAAGGCATCTGGTATCTCGTCCGCAGGGTGCCGAAGGAATTCGCGGCGTTTGATCGCCGCTGCCTAGTACGCATTTCCACGGGCGTCGCCGTGGCTGACGATCCCCGCGGTGTACGGGCGCGAGATGCAGTGCAAAGCCTCGGCGCGGGGCTGGAGGCGTATTGGCGTAGACTGCGGGAAGGCCAATCCGCCGAGGCGGGGCTGCGTTTCGAAGCCGCGAGGAAGCGCGCGCGGTCATTTGGATTGGCCTATCGCACTAACGAGGAACTAGCAGCGGGGCCGCTCGACGAACTCATGGCCCGTATCAAGCTGCTCCTCGACAAAAAATCGATCGAGGACGCGCAGGACGTCTCGGCCGTCATGGGTGGGGAGAAGCGGCCAGCGGTCCGCCTGAGCGGTCTTATCAAGGAATTCGAGACGATCGAGCAACAGAACTTGCTGACCATGTCGCCCAACCAAATCAAGAAATGGCGTAACCCCAAAAAGCGCGCAGTTGCCAATCTGGTTGGAGTCATTGGCGACAAGGAGATCGCAAGCCTCACTCGGGACGACGCAATCGCGTTCCGCGAGTGGTGGCAAAAGCGGATCGTTGAGGATGGACTTGATATCGGTACGGCCAACAAGGACATCGGCCATGTTTCGAAAATGCTGCGCGTCGTCGATCTGACTCACCAGCTCAAGCTGGAGCCGGTTTTTCGAAACCTGCGTCTTTCCGGCGCCGTCCCCGGGCAACGCGCTGCGTTCACAGCGGAGTTCATTCAGGAGAAGATACTCGCTGAAGGCGCGCTCGACGGACTCAATGACGAAGCCCGCCATCTAATCTATGTGATTGCCGATACCGGACTCAGGCTTTCTGAAGCGGCAAACCTCACCACCGAAACAATCCACCTCGATCGAGAAATCCCGCATGTGCGGGTGCGCCCCAATGGCCGTCGCTTGAAGACCGGTCATTCAGCCCGTGACATTCCCTTGGTTGGCGGCGCACTTGCAGCCATCAAGCTCCATCCGGACGGCTTTCCTCGTTATCGCGACAAGGCCGCGTCACTTTCAGCGCTCGTCAACAAGGTGCTCGCCAGCAAGGAACTTCTGCCGACTTCCGAGCATAGTCTTTATAGCCTGCGACACACTTTCGAGGACCGGCTGACGGCAGTTGAGGCGCCGGAGAAGGTAATTGCTTCTCTGATGGGCCACAAATGGATCCGGCCCAAATACGGCGCGGGACCTTCGTTAGCGCAAAAGCGCGAGTGGCTCCAAAAAATCGCTTTTACCCCGCCCGGGCGAATGTGATTGCGGCGCCATCCAGGCCTTGAGAACCAACCTCACGGCTCCAGCTGTCCGAGCCATTTAGGTTGAGCGTGGCCAGCACGCGCTGCGCTCGCTCGCGATTTCCGAGCTTCCGCCGCATTTGTTCGACCTCGTATTCCAGCCTTTCGAAGGTCGGTATATAGGCATCTCCATGCCGGATGACCAAGTAGGCGGCAACAGCTAGACACCATTCTAGCTCCGTGGCCGATGGATCGGAAAAAGGGGCGACGCCATACCAAGACGAGCAACGCCTCTCGAGGGCTTCCGAACTAGGCAAACGGCCAGCATGTGGCATGGGAAAGAAACCTATGCCTGATCGACGAACCTAAAGTGCTCACGAAGCTTGACCGGTACGCGGGCCATCGGAGGGTTCTGCCTAAAACCGCCAAAAATTTTGAAACACCCATTCATCCGGCTCGAATTCAAAGGGATCGGCGATTTTTGGGTTATGGCTTGCAAGCATAGTTCAGCCCAGACAAGAACGCCTGATATCTTGTCGTGCACTGTCACCCTGCCAAATATGGTGCCGGCGACAACGGCAGTTTGGCGAGCAGAAGAATTCCCGAGACTGAGACGTTCTACGGCTTGGCCCATGTTCGCGCTCCTCCTCGATTGGAGACAGGATGGGCCATATGGAAGCGAATAAAAGGAGGTTGGTGACGAGTCTCGGTAGTGGAGTAGAAACGGGTGGAAAAGCTTGCGCTATTCGCCATCGGCGCCGCTAAGCGCATTTGAGAGAAGGGGCAGCGATCGCCAAGAGATGACGTCCGATCGCAAGCCGGCTAGAAATGCGACAGTGACGCGCCTTTTTTGGCACGACCTTAGCACCCGATCGGGCCTCAGCTGGTCGTCGTTGCGCAGCCGATCGGGTGCGATTTTTATAAAGCTCTCTTGGCTTTAGCTTTGAGAGCCCGTCATCGAGACAAATGCAAGGGAACGGTCCGCCCCCTGGGGACATTCGACATGCCGTGGCAGCTTCCTATGGTGAGCCAGCGCATTCCGATACACGTTTTCCGCGCTCTACCGTTGCTCCAGCACCTGTGCTGAGGCTGAGCGCTTGATCAGGACCCGACCGCTGCTGTTGCGGGATGGTGACTGGGTTGAGGTCGCGAAGACCTTGACCGCGGGTACGTTGTTCATCCCGATGAGCGCTGAGCCGAGAAGCAGCCAAGAACGCTTCCCGTAATCGAATCCTACGGGAACCGCGAAACCAGCGTCCAAAGGACGCAATTCTCCGACGTCGTTCACTCAAGCTCATCTCGCAACTTGAACGCTTGTATGAAGCCGCTGCATGTGCGCCGGTGGACCGGATTGCTGCTATCCAAACCACGTGCTCAGTTTCGCCCCCGTAATAACTCTACCGTCCGAAACGGCTTTCGCGCGTCAGGTCCACCCCACATGAAAGTTCCGCGAGCAGCACGGACGGAGAGGCCGGTCACAACTCCTTCGCGTGCTCTTTTACTACCGAATCAAGTGCCAAATGGAGAGGCACTGCCTTAGAGAACAGGAAGCCCTGCGCGGTTCTGCAGCCAAGCTTGTACAGAGTTTGCCGATCTGCCTCTGTTTCAACGCCCTCGGCCATGACCTCGATCCCGAGCGTCCTACCAAGATCAATCACCGCTTTGACAAGCAGCCGATTCTCCCGGGACTTGGCTAAGCCGCGAACGAAGCCCTGATCTATTTTCACCTTCCTGATCCGACTGTCCTTGAGCGATGCCAACGTCGAAAAACCGGTGCCGAAGTCATCGAGCGCGATAGAAATGCCAGCATGTGAAAGCCGGGCGAGCTTTTCATCCACTCTGTCCGGATCCACTGGGGCTTCTTCGGTAATCTCGATGTCGAACATCGTTGCAGGGAGGTCTTTTGCCGCCAGACCATTAAGAATCATCTCGTCAATATCGCCAGCTTCCAACTCGCACGGTGAAACATTCATCGCCACACGAACATCACGACGGTCAGCTTTGACCAAGCCCTCGATAAGAGCGCAACAGTCGGCGAATACCGTTTGAGTTAGCAGCTGAAGCATTCCAGTTTCGCGTGCCGCTGTCATGATCTCGGGCGGAGAAATGGGACCGTGAAGCGGGTGAGACCATCTTAGCAAGGCTTCAAAACTGACGACGGCTTCAGTTTCGAGTCTTACGATTGGCTGAAACCAAGCGACCAAGCTTCTCATCGTTATCGCCGAATGAAGATCGCGTTCGATTGACTGGCGGCGTTGCAACTCCCGGGCTAGCTCGGCATCGAACAGACAAAATTCATTCCTGCCGCGGCGCTTAGCTGTGTAAAGGGCGATGTCGGCCCGCAACAACATTTCCGTTAGTCCGGGGTTTTCAGCCAAGTAGATTCCTATAGACGCTCCAATGCGGACTGATGCGATCCCAGGATAGGGGCGAGCAAGCTTGGCTATGAGATTGGACGCGAGATTGGTGGGAGAAGGAGAATTCTTTCGCGAAGAAAAAACCAGCACGAATTCATCCCCACCGATGCGGGCGAGCGTTGAGCCCTCCGGTGCTTCTTCCTCTATTCGGCGGGCGATCCTGGCAAGCAGCTCGTCACCCGTTCTGTGACCGTAGGTATCGTTGACAGATTTGAACCCGTCCAGATCAATCAGCATGGCCACAAAGGGTCCATCGGTGTTCTCAAACTGATCGATTGCATGTTCGAGGCCCCGCCTGTTGAGGAGCGCGGTAAGATGGTCCTCCCTGGAATTGCGCTCCATTTCCGCGGCAAGCCGCTCGGCTTGATGTCTCAGGCGGCTCGCGTCACGGAAGCGCGCTTGTCCAACGAACGAGGATCGAACCAGGCCGCCCTCGAAAAGCAGGACGGCAAAAGCCAGAATGTAGTTTTCCGGGGCTCCCTTCGTCAGCAAACATGCGGCGGCAATGAGGAGTGGCGGTGTGATGAAGCATATCGCTGCCGCAGCATATGAGCTGCCGTACGTGACCGCGCCAGCTGAAATGCCCGCCAGAATTATTAGATGCAGCGATGCTTGAGACGTCGTGTATCCAGCCGTTAGGACGGCAAGGAATGACCAGGTGAATCCCGCCAGAAGAGCAAGCCTGCCAAACCAGCGAAGCCGCAGCCAAACCCGTGTCAGATCATCCTGGACTCCGGGTTCCTTCAGCTGATGACGGGCGAGTGCAAGGCGGGCGGCATTTATCGCATTAACGACCGAAAACCAGGCCGCGCCAGCAAGACCGTTCCCGGAAAGGGCCTGCACGGTCAAAATCAGCCCGGACAGCACAATGCTTATCGGCATTGAGACGAAAAGGCCTGCCCTCAGATCAGCGAGCTGGTCCTGAAGGATTCTCGCCTCCAGCGGATCTTCTTTTTCCAAGGCTGGACGGGTCAGCTTGCTTACTCCTGCTTGTCCGCAGCCTATGCAGCCCCCCTGAAGGACGGGTTAATTCTTCAATCGGAGATCAGCGTCGGGGAGCAGGATTACTCCGGTGCATCATGCACTCTCTCATCGCTCGCCCAGCACGCGCAAAAATGCGACTGCTGGTGCAGTATCACCGCTGGAGCTCCGCCGAAATCCCATGCCGGACAAGGGGAACATGTTGGGCAAAGCGAAGCCCCAGATGCCTTGCAAGCCGTGCCGCCAGGTGGTCTCTGGAGTAGAGTCCAACCAATATGTTCGTTGCATGGTAGAGCGGCGCCGCCGACAGGCGCAGCCGCCTTTCGTATATATGCAGCATGTCGGGGTCGCCAACATTGCGGCCGTCGCGGCACGCAGTCATGATTCCACGGGCGAGTTGCTTCTGGCTGCTGAGACCGATGTTGAATCCGTGAGCGGTCACCGGGTGCATGCCGATGGCAGCGTCGCCGATGAGTGCGGCGCTCGGCGCCCGGAATTTGTGCGCCCAGGTCGTGACCAGCGGATAGGTGTGGCGCTTGCTTGCCAAGGTCATTTTTCCAAGGCGCCCTCGACACCGTTTCGTCAACTCCGACAGGAACAAATCATCATCGAAGGCAAGCAGTCTATAGGCCTCGTTTGAGCGCAATGTGAGCAGCAGCGACGACATGCCCTCCGCGAGGGGCAATATCGCTATCGTCTGATGGTGATCGAACCATTCGATGGCGATCTGGTGGTGGGCGCGCTCGTGCCTCACTCGGCAAATCAGCATCGAGTGGCCAAGCCGGTTGATATCGGCGCCGATGCCTAGCAGATCACGCGTGGCGGACAAACGCGAATCCGCGGCAACAACCAGCCGAGCAGTTAAACGCGCGCCATTAGAGAGCGTTACGACTGCTCCTTCTTGGCTGTTTGTTGCATCGACGACCGAGTGGCCGCACAACAGCCGGGCGCGATCCTGCAAGCGGACGATTTTGAACAGCGCCTCGCGGATCCGGCAATTTGGAACCAAAACCCCCAGCGGTTCTCCAGAGTTGCTGGGAGGATCGAAACGAAGAGCGAATGCGCTCGAGCCGTTGAGCACGCGCGCGCCTTGAAGTGCTGATTTGTCCGAAGCCGGGATGACATCCCAGGCGCCGAGCTCGCGAAGGGTTCTGATCGAAGCGTTGGTCAGCGCGATTTCGCGACCATCGAAAGCCGGATTCGCCAGACTATCGAATGTGTTCTGTTCAACAACTGCCACCTTGAGTTCGCTTTGGGCAAGCGACGCAGCGAACGAAAGGCCGACCGGGCCGGCTCCAACGACAACGATGTCAAAATTATCGTCAGAGCCCATCAGCGTGCCGCCATCCGGTCGCCTATCCTCGTGTAACGGTGGAACTGAGCCGAGTGACATGAGCTCCGTGCCCGCCGCATTGCCTAAAGGCGCTGGGCCGGGAGATTCGCATCGATCGGCAACGAAGCACTCAAAGCGCTCAGAGGTGGATGCGGCTAACCGATCCCGCCCTTTCGCCGCGCAGCCGCGCAGATCGCCGCCAGCAAGCGAGACACTCGCGACGCTGGTCAGCGACGGCCGCGCCGCATCGATCGCCACATTCCACCTGGAACCCTTGCGCATACTACTCACGCTCCACGACGTCGAAGCGGGCTCTCTTGCGAGGGTGAGGGTATCGAACGTAGCGCTCTCTCTCGTCATCCCAGCCAAGGTAGCGGAAACTTTTATCCACGACCGCGCATATCTCATCAAGAACCTGCTGCATGGCTTCGATGTCGATGTCCTTGCAATTCAGTCGCCGATAGAGCAAAGCCCACGCGGCGACATAGTCGTCGAAATAGCGCGCGTCACTCGAACCAATGATCAACTTCGGACGGTTGATCGATTTCGAAAACGCACGTCCCAACCCCGATGATGCTCCGCAGCACGTTGACATCACGAGGATCTTCGGCGCTGGATGCGAGCCCTGGAACATTTTTACGAAGTCAGCCCAAAGAAGGCCACTTCGCCCACTGGACGAAGCGATCCCGTCACCATTGCCGTGCCCGGCGATGTGAAGCACGTCGCACTCCGCCTCCATCGCTCGTACTACAGCCTCACCAAATTTCGTTCGGTTCAACGCCATTTGGAGCTCCGCGCGGATGTTGACAGCCTTTAACAAGTGCTGCACGATCGGTCCCTCTTGCCTGTCGGCGAAGTAGTCATTTGCATTGTGGCAGTCGATGATGTGTACGGTGTTCATGGTACTCCAGCCGCTTGTTCGTTCATCGTCGTGACGAGCGGACACCACGCGCGCGGAACCGCGTGACGTGCGCTGGGTTCCGGTACCGTCGCATAGCCTCAAGGCGCGGGCCGGGAATCGGGATGGATCGGCAACGACGCACACAACCCATCAAAGGCGAAAGCTGTTGATCGGCCCCCTGTCCGCGCAAGCCACGCGGATGGTCAGCCAGCAAGCGAGATACACACGACGCCGGTCAGCTAATGGCTGCGCCGTAAGCACAAGGCATGGCCGACCACACGACAGAAAACCCAGAACCGTGAAGGTGCTGATAATGACGACCAATCTTTCCGTAAGTCATGCATTTCTCCGTCGAAGACTGGTCAATAGACCACGCCGATGAGTATGACCCTGATCTGGATCAGCCAGACATGACCAATCGGCACTGGCGGTTCACGGTCAGGTGATCGACCGTGACGTTCCACTTTGGAACCCGTGCGCACATTGCCAAGCTCTCGTCCGGCCACGCGAGGTACTCTCGTGGCATCACACGCCTCATACTGGGTGCAATGGGAGGCAGTCCTTCGCACGACAGAGGCTTTTCACAAATGTAGTGTGCAGCTTAGGTCAAGATGGTCATGGAGCATGGAGCATGGAGCATGGAGCATGGAGCATGGACAGCTTGTTCCCGACCGAGCCGGCTCGACTGACGAGCGCGATCCGCGCATCTTATGCACAGCGGATTGAAATCAGCGTTCCGGTTTGTCGTCCCGATCAATTAGTATCCGCTCGGCGGCTCCGTCGAGATCTTCGTATTGACCGCTTCGCAATGCCCAGACGAAGCCGGACACACCCAGTGCACCCAGAAAAAGGGCCACTGGTATGAGATAGAGCAACGTCGTCACGAGGATTATGCCGAATAGCTGACTGCGGAGCGTCCGACTTTTTGAATAACTTGCAGCGTCGCATTCGCCCCGAAGCCGTGCAAGCGCAATGCGTTTCCAATAACAAGCACCGATGAGGCAGACATGGCAATCGCCGCTAACAAAGGCGTGGCGTGGCCCAGGATGGCGATCGGCACGGCGACGGCATTGTAGACGATCGCAATCGCGATGTTCTGGCGGATCAGGTGTCCCGCCTTGCGCGAGACGTCCAGCGCGAGAGGCACTGCCAGAAGGCTTTCGCGCAGGAATACGAAGTCGGCGGCATTGCGGCCAATGTCGGCGGCGGTGGCCGGAGCGATCGAGACACGCGCCGCGCTCAGCGCCGGCGTGTCGTTGAGGCCGTCGCCAACCATCAGAACCTTGTGTCCGTCTTTCGCCAGGGTCTCGATGCGCTCGACCTTGCCCGACGGCAGCAGGCACGGAACGAAGTCCTCGACACCCAGCATTCTTGCAACTTCACCGCAGGCACCTGCGGTATCGCCCGACAGCATTTGCATCGACACCCCAGTATCGTTCAATCGCTTGATCGCCGCCGCCGCGTCGGCGCGCAGCGCATCCTCGAAATCGAAGGTCGCGACAATGAACCCGTCTTTTGTCAGCACCGTTCCGCCATAGCCATGGTTGCCTTCACCACCGGTCCGGGCCTTCCATCCAGCCCATCCGCGTCGACCCAGCCGCCAGATGCTTCCGGCGACAGTGGCTTCGATCCCGAACCCCGGATGCTCTGTGACGGCATCGAATTTGTGTTGCCCGCCAGGAGCGGCAAAGCCGGTTATGGCCTTTGAAAACGGGTGACGCGAGTGCGCGGCCATGTCTGCCGCGATTGCCAGCATGGCCGGATCGATCGACGATGCATTGAGGAGCCGGGGTTGTCCGAGCGTGAGCGTTCCGGTCTTGTCGAACACTGCGTTATCAATCGTCGCCAGGCGCTCCATGGCCGAACCGTCCTTGACCATGATGCCGTTCTCGAACAGACGCCGCGCGGCGACCACCTGAACGATCGGTACGGCGAGGCCGAGCGCGCACGGGCAGGTGATGATCAGAACGGCAATGGCGATCGTCATCGCCCGGTGCCAGTCGCCCGTCGCCGCCATCCAACCCAGGAATGTCACGAAGGCGGTGAGATGAACCACGGGCGCGTAGAGTGCCGACACGCGATCAGCGATGCGGCGATAGTGCGCGCGACCGCCCTCTGCGGCTTCCATCAGCCGAACCATTTCGGCGAGGAACGAATCCTTCGCGGCGGCGGTCGCCTCGATCGTCAGCGGGCCGGTAAGATTGAGCACGCCGGCCTGCACGGCTTCGCCCGGCGCCACGTTTTTCGGCGCGCTTTCGCCTGAGGCCAGCGAGCAGTCGAGATCAGACGCTCCGTGGATGATCTTGCCGTCGACGGGGATCCTTTCACCGGCCGCGATCAGCAGCTGCATCCCCGGTTCGATCTCGCCAACCGGCAGATAGTCGCGCGCGCCATCGCCGCGCAGCACCATGGCGCCGCGTGCGGCCAGCTGCGACAGGCCTTTCACCGCGGTGCGGGCACGTTCGCGCATCACGTGATCCAGCGTCCTGCCGATCAAAAGGAAAAAAAGCAGCGAAACCGACGCGTCGAAATAGGCGTGGTCGCCATGGTTGATCGTCTCATAGAGGCTCATGGCGTAAGCGAGCGACACTCCGACCGCGATCGGCACGTCCATGTTCATGCGGCCGTGGCGCAGTGCATTCCAGGCCGAGCGGAAGAAGATGCCGCCGGCGAAGGCGAGCGCTGGGATGGCGATCAATGCGGAGACCCAGTGAAACAGGTCGCGGGTAGCCCCTTCGGCCCCGGACCAGACAGAGACCGAAAGCAGCATGATATTGCCCGCCGCGAACCCGGCAACCGCGACGGCGCGGATCAACTCCGAAAGCGTCCTGTCCTTTTCATCAATCTCGGGGGCGAAGAGATGCGCCTGGTAGCCGAGCCGTCCAAGCGCGGCGACGAACGGTGGAACCTCGTCGCCACGCCAGCGGACCGAGACCCGTTTCGTCGACAGGTTGACGCGGGCGCTCTCGACGCGATCGAGCGTTCCCAACGCCGTCTCGATCGTCTGGATACAAGCTGCGCAATGAACGCTCGGCACCGAAAGATCGGTTTGGCGGAGATCATCTCCAAGCGATCGGCTCGCCAGCCTGATCTCTTGACTAGACGGCAGGACCGACGTGGTGCTGCCCAGATCAAGCGCCATTTCGGCGCCCGGTGCACAACAACTCATTTCAGCGCTCCATGGGAAATCATGATCCTGCGGACTTCGCGGTAGGGCTCGGCCAGACCGGCGTCAGCGTCGACTTCGACGATCCAGACGCCATCCTTCGGCATGTGCTGGGCTGCGAATTCCTGGCCGGAGGCGAGGGCGAGGTTGACCGCCTTGTCCTCTTTCTCGTAGGCGGGATGGCGAAACAGCACCTTGACGCCATGCAAGGCAATCGGCTTGCCGACGGCGTCGGTAAGGCTATAGCGGACCTCGCCCCATGCGATGGTCAGCTTGCCGGTCCAGCCGAGCGCTGCCTGCGCCCGCCCCTCCTCGGCCTTCTTGTTGAACTGCTGGCTCGCCACATAGGTGTTTTCGACGACAAGGCCGGTCCAGCTCGTGTTGGCGAGCGTTGCCATCGTCAGATTGACCGCGATGACCACCCCGAAAAAGGCTAGGATGATGGCCAGCATGTGCCTGCCGGTGAATACGCGGGGTTTTTCAGCGTTAGCGGTCATCTGGCAGTCTCCGGCGCGTTGAAGGTGGCGGTGTATTCGTCCGCCTCGAAGCTCGCCTTGTCCTCGACACGGAACTTGAAGGTCTGCGCTGTGCCCTGGATTTGATCCGCCGGCTGGCGCACGAAGACCTTCAGCATTTTCAGGCGGTCGGGTTCGACCGGAATGGCAAAAGAACGGCCTTCCGGGATGTCGTCGCCGACCACGCTCATCTCGGCGCCCTGCAAGCCTTGAATCGCGACAACGATCGTCCTTGGCTCGGGGATCATGTTGAGCAGCTTGACGGTGTAGCCGTTGCGGATCGAGCCGTCGGACAGCGTGACAAATTGCGGATTGCGATCATGCAGCACGTTGACTTCGAGCCGATCGCGCGTCAGCAGCGAATAGAGCAGACCCAGGCCGATCAGCGACCAGATACCCATGTAGACGTAGGTGCGTGGCCGAAAGATCTTGCGGATATGGAAATGCGCCACCTTGTCGGAGAACAGGCCATCAGCGGTCCTGACCTGCGACGGGTTGACTGAACTGGAGCCGCCCGCGGTCGCCAGCATCATGTTGGCGTTGTAGTCGGACAGTGTCGCATAGGAGATCAGCCCGCGCTCCTTGCCGAGCTTGTCCATGACCCCGTCGCAGGCGTCTATGCACAGCGCGCAGGTGATGCATTCCATCTGCTGGCCATCGCGGATGTCGATCCCCATCGGGCAGACCGCGACGCAGGCATTGCAGTCGACGCAGTCACCGACCGGCAGCCCTGCGGCAAGGACCTTCTTGGCGTGGCGAGAACGCGGTTCGCCGCGCCAGTCATTGTAGGTGACGGTGAGAGAACTTTCGTCGAGCATCGCTGCCTGGATGCGCGGCCATGGGCACATGTAGGTGCAGACCTGCTCGCGCATCAGACCGCCGAACGTGTAGGTGGTAGCCGTCAGCACGGCGACAGTGATGTAGGCGACGGGTGGCGCGGTGCCGGTGAAGAGTTCGCCAACCAGCGTCGGCGCATCGGCAAAATAGAAAATCCAGGCGCCGCCGGTCGCCGCACCGATGACCAGCCAGACGGCGTGCTTCGATAAGCGCAGCATCAGCTTGCGGGCGGTCCAGGGGCCTGCATCGAGTTTCATGCGAGCGTTACGGTCGCCCTCTATCGCACGTTCGACGACGAGGAACAGATCGACCCACACCGTCTGAGGGCATGCATAGCCGCACCAGGCACGGCCGACAGTCGAGGTGATCAGGAAAAGACCGACGCCCGCCATGACCAGGAGGCCGGCCACATAGAAGAATTCCTGGGGCCATATCTCGATGAAGAAGAAGTAGAAGCGCCGGTTCGCGAGATCGAGCAGGACTGCCTGGTCCGGGGCAAATGGACCGCGAGCCCAAGGCAGCCACGCAGCCAGGTAATAGATGCCAAGTGTGATCGTCATCACCAGCCATTTGAAGCGACGAAAGTTGCCCGAGGCGCGCTTCGGAAAGATCTTTTGACGCGCGGCATAAAGCGGCTTGCGGGTTTTGGCGGAATTGACAGTTTCTGTTTCGAGCCCTGTCAACTGCGTCTTGTCACGCATGTGCAACTCCACTTTCCCAGCCAATGTCAGGGGCACCTGTCGTAAAGCCTCGCCGTAGGATAGCCTTGCCGGGTTGTGCAGATCGCATTAGGGATGGTGTCGAGGCCCGGCTCACGCCGGGCCTCGTCCGCTTGGCAGGGGGGACCGAAGAATAGGACCTTCCATTCCTATTCTCCGCCGCCAAGCGAATGGACATAAACTGCAAGTTCCTTGACCTTGATCTCGCCGAGACGGCCAACCCAGGCCGGCATGACGCCCTGTTTTGGCGCACGGACCTGTGCGGCGATGGCTGTCTCACCGGATCCATAGAGCCAGATCGCATCGGTCAGGTCGGGGGCGCCGAATTCCCTGTTGCCTTTTGCATTGTCGCCGTGACAGGCCACGCAATTCTCGGCAAAGACCTTGGCGCCGGGTTGGATCAGACTTGCATCGCGGACCTTGCCGGAAAGGCTGGCCACGTAGGCGCTGACTTGTGCGATCTGGTCGGCGGTAATGATGTCGCCGAAGGCCGGCATTTCCGACAGGCGCGTGTCCGGATCGGATGCGAAGCGGATGCCGTGCGTAATCGTCTGCTGGATCTGCTCGGCCTTGCCGCCCCACAGCCAGTCGTCGTCGTTGAGATTGGGAAAGCCCTTGGAACCCTGGGCGCCGGAGCCATGACATTGTACGCAATTGACCTTGAAAGCGGCGCCACCGGCGGCGATTGCGAATTCGCGCAGGCCGTCGTCCGCGGCGATTTCCGAGACGCTCTTGGACTCCACCGCCGAGATATATTTGCCCTTGGCGGCCTCAGCCGCGGTCAGCTCGTTCCTGACCTCGTTGCGGCTGGAATAGCCGAGCACACCCGTTGTCGCCGAGTGCAACAGAGGCCATGCTGGATAGGCAATGGTGTAGCCTATCGCCCAGACAATGGTGACGTAAAAAGTGATAACCCACCATCTGGGAAGCGGGTTGTTCAGCTCCCGGATACCATCCCATTCGTGGCCGGTGGTCGAGACGCCAGAGATTTCATCGATATGCTCGTCGCTCATGATCACTCGTCCTCGAGCGGAATGCGGGCCGCTTCGTCGGCCAGCCTTCGGCTGCCGGGGCGTAGGGCAAAGGCGATGCACCCCACGAAGAACAGCGCCATCGCAACCAGGCCCCAGCTGTCGGCAAACGCCCGCATCAAATTGTAGGTCATCAGCGTTCTCCTCAGCGGTAGCCGGCGGCTTCGTCGTAATTTTTGAAGTCGACCAGTGTGCCAAGCATCTGCAGGTAGGCGAGCAGGGCATCCATTTCGGTGACCTGTTGCGGGTTGCCGTCGAAGTCGCCGATCTTGGCTTTTGGGTAACGCGCCTCAAGGCCTGATGTGTCGGCATTGGGATCGGCCTGCGCCGCCAGATCCGCATTGGCGTGGGCGATCATGTCATCGGTGTAAGGGACGGCTACAAGCCTGTTGGCGACCAGATGCGTCGAGAAATCCTTCACGTCGATCGGCGTGTCTTTCAGGAACCCATAGCTCGGCATGATCGATTCCGGCACCACCGAGCGCGGGTCGGTAAGATGCGCGACATGCCATGCATTCGAGTAGCGGTCGCCAACTCTGGCGAGATCCGGCCCGGTGCGCTTCGATCCCCACTGGAAGGGGTGATCGTACATGGACTCGGCAGCCAGGCTGTAGTGGCCATAGCGCTCAACTTCGTCGCGGAACGGCCTGATCATCTGGCTATGACAGAGGTAGCAGCCCTCGCGCATATAGATGTTGCGCCCGACAAGTTCGAGCGGCGAATAGGGGCGCATGCCTTCCACCTTCTCGATCGTGTTGTCGAGATAGAAGAGAGGCGCGATCTCGACGATGCCGCCGACCGTCACCACGAGCAGCGAGCCAACGAGAAGAAGCGTGGCGTTCTTCTCGATGATTGCGTGTTTGTCCATCAAGCCCATTACCTGGCTCCTGATCGCGCAGGTCGGATGGCGACGGGGCTCGGCATCGGCTCCTCCTCGCGCTGGTGGCCGAGGATGGTCCTGGTGATGTTCCAGGCCATGATCAGGGCGCCGGAGAGGTACATGGCGCCGCCGATGGCGCGCAGGACATAGTAGGGGTGCATGGCGGCGACGGTTTCGGCGAAGGAGTAGACCAGGAAGCCCTGCTCGCCATATTCGCGCCACATCAGGCCCTGCATGATGCCGGACACCCACATCACCGCGGCGTAGACGACGATCCCGAGTGTCGCCAGCCAGAAGTGCCAGGTGACGAGCCTCAGCGAGTAGAGCCGTTGACGGTTCCAGAGCTTCGGGACCATGTAGTAGATCGCGCCGAACGAGATCATGCCGACCCAGCCGAGCGCACCCGAATGGACGTGCCCGATGGTCCAGTCGGTATAATGCGACAGCGAATTGACCGCCCGGATCGCCATGATGGGGCCTTCGAAGGTCGACATGCCATAGAAGGCGACGGCCATCACCATCATGCGGATGATCGGATCGGTGCGCAGCTTGTCCCAGGCGCCGGACAGCGTCATCAGGCCGTTGATCATGCCGCCCCAGGACGGCATCCACAGCATGATCGAGAACACCATGCCGAGCGTCTGCGCCCAATCGGGCAAGGCGGTGTAGTGCAGGTGATGCGGCCCGGCCCAGATGTAGAGAAAGATGATAGCCCAGAAATGGACGATCGACAGCCGGTACGAATAGACTGGCCGGTTCGCCTGCTTGGGCACGAAATAATACATCATGCCGAGGAAGCCGGCGGTGAGAAAGAAGCCGACCGCGTTGTGGCCGTACCACCATTGCGTCAAGGCGTCCTGGACCCCTGAAAAGGCGGAGTAGCTCTTGGAGCCCGGGAACGAGACTGGTATGGACAGGTTGTTGACCACATGCAGCATCGCGATGGTCACGATGAACGACAGGTAGAACCAGTTGGCCACGTAGATATGCGGTTCCTTGCGCTTCAGGATCGTGCCAAGGAACAGAATGAGGTAGGCGACCCAGACGATGGTCAGCCAGACATCCACATACCATTCGGGTTCGGCGTACTCGCGGCCCTCGGTGATGCCGAGCAGGTAGCCGGTCGCGGCCATGACGATGAACAGCTGGTAGCCCCAGAAGACGAACCAGGCGAGATCACGGCCGAAGAGGCGCGCGCGGCAGGTGCGCTGCACGACATACAGAGACGTGCAAAGCAGCGCGTTGCCGCCGAAGGCGAAAACGACACCGGATGTGTGCAACGGCCGCAAACGACCGAAATTGAACCAGGGCTGGATGTTGAGATCGGGGTAGGCGAGCTGCAGCGCGATCACCACGCCGACCAGCATGCCGACGACACCCCAGAACACGGTGGCGATCGCGCCGTAGCGGATCGGACCATCCATGTAAGCGGATGGGTCAATCGGAGCTGCTGGCCTGAACTCCGTGTTGCGCAACAGGATCGCAGTGAAACCAGCCACTGCGAAGAACAACACCCACATGTGTCGGCGGAAAGGTTCATCCACGCCGAAGCCGGCGGCCACCAGGGCCGCAAAAGCGAACACGCTTAGAAGGACGATCTCTGTGCCGAATTTCATTGCAGATCCCGATCTCGAATCTGGTGGATGCCAAATCCGCAGCGCACTAATCGCGCAGCCGCCGCCCCCTCGCCCTGATCTATGTCAGGCCGCACGATTTTGTGCGGCGCAATCAGCAGGTGGCGAATGAACGAGGAACGCAGCGCGGGCTCACTCCCTCATGGAAGGCGTTCCCTGGGTTGGGCGGGCGCAGACGCGATCGCTGAGGCGAAAGCTGAGGCTCTGCGCGCGTTGGATGCTATTGCCGATGCCCTGCCAAACGTTGTTCGGATCCCATTGGAAACGAACGCGATCGTTCCGCCGAGCCGTGGCAGATTAAGGACCATGCTTCGCCGGTATGTGCCGAAACACACCTGGCGATTGGTCACGTTCCTATCAAAGCCCGAAAGCTGTTTGTCTCGACAACCGTGACGCCGCTTCGTCGAAGGCGCGGCGACATCGCATTAAAAGGCAAACACGGCCCGCCCCGGAGTCATGCGACATGGCCTCGCCGCTTAGGGCCGCTCGCGTCCGCCGCCACAGCGCTTCTCCAGACGGCTTATGCTGTCCACCGTCACATGGCGTGCGTTCTCAATCCGAATCACCCCGTCAGCCCGCAATCGCGTCAGTTGGCGGCTCACGGTCTCGCTGGTGATTCCAAGGAAATCAGACATTTCGGCACGCGTCAGCGGCAGATCGAAGGAGGCCGACCCGGAAGCCGCATCGAGACTGGAATCGATATTCCGGGCCATCATGAGGAGAAAAGTCGCCACCTTTTCCGGAGCTGTCTTGCGCCCCAGCGTCACCATCCACTCGCGCGCCTCATCGAGTTCATTCAGCGTCTGTTTGAGCAGGCGATGCTCGAATTCCCGTGACGCCTTCATCATCCGTTCGACGGCCGCTCGCGGAAACGAACACAGCGTGACTGCTGTTGCCGCTTCCGCATTGATCGAGCTTTCCTCCTTGAAAGGACGTCCCAGAAAATCCGGTGCAAACTGGAGACCGACGATCTGCTGGCGCCCATCCGACAGGCTCTTTGATAGCTTTACCACGCCTGAAAGCACGTTGGAGTAGCTGTCGACGTTCTGTGCCTCGCCGGTCAACTCCATTCCTGACTCGATCCGGCGACGCGAGCAAGTCTTGGCGAGCCCAACCAAATTGTCTGGATCGAGCGCACCGCAGACACCGCGACGCCGTGCCTCGCAAGGGAAGCAAAGAACAGGAATGCCGGAACTATGAATGTCTTGCCGAAAGGTCATGCGTTCGCCTTACCCGATCCTAACTGCCGGCAGGATACCCATCCAGGGTAGAGAAATCCTGCGGCGGTTTGTCCATGAGCGCGGCTGATCGAGATCAGGGTCTGCTTCAGCGATGCGTGCAGTGTTCCGGCGGGCAACACGGTGAACGCGAGATGCAATCGGAAATAGCTGTCAAACTCAGCGAGAACGTCCCACGCTACACCAGCTATCCGACGGCGCCGCATTTCCATTCGGGGATCGATGCTGCCATTTACCGTGGCTGGTTGGAGACGCTGGAAAGCGGCGACGAAATCTCGCTGTACCTGCACATTCCTTACTGCGACAAGCTCTGCTGGTTCTGCGCCTGCCACACCAAGCAGACGCACCAATATGAGCCGGTGGCCGCTTATCTGCGCTCGCTGAATGCCGAAATCGTCACGATTGCCGGTCTGGTGAGCGGCAAGGCACATGTCCGTGCAATCCACTTCGGTGGCGGTTCGCCAACTATTCTGAGGCCCGATGATATGGTTGCTCTTGGAGCGGCCTTGCGGGACAGCTTCGACCTTCTCCCGGATGCTACGGTCAGCATCGAAATCGAAACCAACGACATGGACAAGGCGCGCCTTGATGCACTTGCTCAAATCGGCGTAACGCGGGCGAGCCTCGGCGTGCAGGATTTCGATCCGCAAGTGCAAAAAGCAATTAATCGTGAGCAGAGTTTTTTGCAGACCAAGGCAGTCGTCGACGGGGTTCGTTCGCGGGGCGTCGAATCGGTCAATCTGGACCTGCTCTACGGGCTCCCGAATCAGACACGCGAGACGATCTGTTCCACGGTGGCGCAGGCACTGACCTTGGAGCCAGACCGGATGGCCCTGTTCGGCTACGCACATGTGCCCTGGTTCAAGAAGCATCAGACGATGATCGACGAGGCATGGCTGCCGAGTCCCACTGAGCGTTTCGCCCAATCTCAACTCGCGGCGCGGGCAATTGTCGCCAAGGGATATGAGGCAATAGGACTCGATCATTTCGCGAAGCCCGACGATGCGCTGGCCATAGCGGCCCGCGCAGGGGTTTTGCATCGCAATTTTCAGGGCTACACTGAGGATCGCTGCCCGACACTGATCGGACTTGGCCCTTCGTCCATCGGTCGTTTTCGCCAAGGCTACGTGCAGAACATGGC
>NZ_RZQE01000490.1:0-4302 GCF_004022955.1 Mesorhizobium sp. M7A.F.Ca.US.002.01.1.1
CGGTGACGCTGCCGCCGCCATCAAGTCCGCGCTCGGAAGCTGAGCCGACTGAATTCGGCAAAGCCGAACCAGGAAGGGCAGCCATCTTAGAAAAGGCTGCCCTTTTTCATATCCTGTGACAAGATGACGACGGTCGAGGCCGAGGGGCAGGGCTGTCTCCTGCACGAGAGGGGCGATATGGATCCGATTTCGAAATTCATGGTCGATCACAAGATTCCGATCGGCGCCTGGGGAAAGGCCTTCTTCGGTTTCCTCACCGACAATTTCGACACTGTGTTCAGGGCCTTTTCGAATGGCCTCAATTTCCTGCTGGATGGGCTGGTCGGCATCCTCTTGATGGTGCCGCCGGTGCTGCTGGCGCTGATCATCGCTGTTATCGCCTGGCTGCTGCAACGCTCGCGGCCACTTGCCATCGGCGTCTTTCTCGGCCTGATCTTCATCATCAACCAGAACCTTTGGAAGCAGACGGTGCAGACGCTGGTGCTGGTCGTCGCGGCCGCTGCCATGGCCATGGCCATCGGCGTGCCGCTCGGCATCTGGGCAGCGCACAAGCCGAAGGTCTACCGCGTCATGCTGCCGGTGCTCGACCTGATGCAGACGCTGCCGACCTTCGTCTACCTGATCCCGGTGCTGACGCTGTTCGGCCTCGGCAACGCGCCCGGCCTCATCGTCACCATCATCTTCGTCATCCCGACCGCGGTCCGGCTCACGCATCTGGGCGTCGTCTCGGTGCCGAAGTCGATCGTCGAGGCCGGCGAGGCTTTCGGCGCCACCAAGAGCCAGCTGCTGTGGAAGGTGGAACTGCCGTCGGCACTGCCCACCATCATGGCCGGCCTGACGCAATCGATCATGCTGTCGCTGTCGATGGTGGTGTTTGCCGCACTGATCGGCGCCGGCGGGCTCGGCACCGAGATCAACCGGGCGCTCGGCTCGCGCCGCATCGACCTCGGGCTTGAGGCGGGGCTTGCCATCGTCGTTTTGGCCATCGTGCTCGACCGGATGACCCGCATCGCCGTTGGAGGCAAGAAATGACCGTCGCCGTCGATTTCAGGAACGTCGATATCGTCTTCGGCGCCGACCCGGCCGGATCGCTGAAGATGATCGACGCCGGCGCCAGCCGCGCCGAGATCCTCGAAAAGACCGGCAATGTACTGGGCTGCGCCGGCGCCAGCCTGACCGTGAACGAGGGCGAGATCTCCGTTCTGATGGGCCTCTCCGGTTCGGGCAAGTCGACATTGCTGCGGGCGGTCAACCGGCTCAACGTGGTGTCGCGCGGCCAGGTGCTGGTCAAGGATGGCGACAAGACCGTCGATGTCGTCACCTGCGACGAGGCGACCTTGCGGCGCCTGCGCCAGAAACAGGTGGCGATGGTGTTCCAGCAGTTCGGCCTTTTGCCATGGCGCACGGTGGAGGAGAATGTCGGTCTCGGCCTCGAACTCGCCGGCGTCCCGGAAGCCGAGCGCAAGGAGCGCGTGCAACGCCAGCTCAAGCTGGTCAATCTCGACCAGTGGTCGAAGAAATACGCGCATGAGCTTTCGGGCGGCATGCAGCAGCGCGTCGGCCTGGCGCGGGCCTTCGCCACCGAGGCGCCGATCCTGTTGATGGATGAGCCGTTCTCGGCGCTCGACCCGCTCATCCGCACCAAGCTGCAGGACGAATTGCTGCAGCTGCAGGCTGAATTGAAGAAGACCATCATCTTCGTCAGCCACGACCTCGAGGAGGCGCTGAAGATCGGCTCCCACATCACCATCATGGAGGGTGGGCGCATCGTGCAAACCGGCGCGCCCGAAGACATCGTGCTGCGGCCCGCCAACGACTATGTCCGAGACTTCATCGCCAATGTGAACCCGCTGTCGGTGCTGACCGCCTGGAACGTGATGCGCGACCGTCGCGATCTGGAGCACGGCAAGGACGGCTGGGTCTGGCTCGACCGCCGCAAGACGACGCGCTTCAAGATCGACGATCACGGGCTGGTGGCGGCGGCCGAACGCGACGGCAAGCCGGCGGTCTGGGTGTCGTGCGCCGACGTCGAAGGCCAATCCGAGGAAGCCGCGCAAGTGTTCTGGGCCAACCCGGGCACCTCGCTGAAAACCGTCATGCTGGCCATGCACCGTTCGCAGACCGCTCCGGTAGCGCTGTTTGACGACCAGTCGCGCTTCGTCGGCGCCATCGGCATTCGCGACGTGCTGAGCGCGGTGTTGCGGCGGTAGTTTCTTCGGAATCCAACGGCGGCGAGGCGCGGCGACCGGGCGCGCCTTGTTTTTATGCCGCCAGCGGCAGGCGCAGTTGGGTCAGCAGGCCGCCGCCGGGATTGTTGGACAGGCGGATCTCGCCCCCTGCGGCGCGCGCGATGTTGCGGGCAATGGTCAGGCCGAGGCAAAGACCGCCGGTCTGGCGGTTGCGCGATTGTTCGAGGCGCACGAACGAGCCGAACACGGCGTCGATCTGCGCCTGCGGTATGCCAGGCCCTTCATCGCGGATGGTGAGCAGGATCATGTCCTCCGACCGGCGCAGCGAAAGATGCGCCTTCTTGCCGTAGGTGACCGCGTTCTGCACCAGATTGGTGACGCAGCGCTTGAGCGCGACCGGCCGCGCCATGCAGATCAGCCCGCGCGAACGGGTCTCGTCGTCGAACGATACGTCGTCATAGCCGTCGGCGATCGATTCCACGAGCGACCAGAAATCGATGCGTTCGTTCTTTTCCTCGGTCACTTCGAAGGTGGCAAAGTCGATCACCGAACTGGCAATGCTCTCGACATCGGCGAGATCGTGGGCCAGCGCCTCGCGGACCGCCGATTTGCGCAACAGCTCCAGGCGCAGGCGCATCCTGGTCATCGGCGTGCGCAGGTCATGCGCCAGTGCCGCCGCCAGATGTTCGCGGTCCTCGACATATTCGCGCAATCTCGCCTGCATGGCATTGATCGCCTTGGCGGCGGCACGCACCTCGCGGCTGCCGCTCTCGGCGATCGGCGGGCTCTTCAGATCCTTGCCGATCCGGTTCACGGCGGTTTCCATCATCCGGTAGGGCGCCGTCAGCCGGCGCAGTGACCAGATCGACATGATCACCACCAGCCCTGCGATCAGCGAATAGAGCGGCAGGCTGTCGAAGCTCAGGATCGGGCCGACGGGCGTGATCGGTTCGGTGAAATTCAGCCATTGGCCGTCGGCGAAGCGCAGCGATGCCGTCAGCTTGTCGCTCTGGGCGAAGTCGGCGGCCAGCACCAGAAGGTCGCGCTCGACCTGGCCGATGTCGGGTCCTGGCGTCGTGCCGTCCGCGTCGTCGGCCTCGCGCGTCGCCGGATCGCGGCGCACGCGTGCATCGGTGATGCCGAATTTGGACAGCCGGCCGACGAGGATGTCTTCGAGTTCGGCCAGTTCGTCGTCGCCGGCGATCGACGAAGTGACCGCCGGCGTGTCCGAAACGGTGAGCGCGTAGGTGGAGTTGAACAGGCCGGTCGCCGTCGCCTTGCGCTCGTCCGGACTGGCGTCATGCATGAGCTGCACCAGCGAGAAGGCACGGTCGTTGAGCCGGTAGAGGTCGACGACGTCGTTGGCGGCAGCGCGGTCGCGCGAGACGATGTAGAGGGTCGCGACCTGGCTGATCAGCAGGCCGGCAATGACGATCAGCAGCACCCAGACAGGCAAGGTCTGCGGCAGGAAACGTCTCATTCGGAGGTCGTCTCGGGCAGGAACTGGTAGCCGCCGCTGCGTACGGTCAGGATCAGCTTGGGCGTCTTCGGGTCGTCCTCCATCTTGCGCCGCAACCGGCTGACCAGGATGTCGATGCTGCGGTCGAAGGAATAGTCGCTGTCGCCGCCGGACAATTCGATGAGTTGGTCGCGGGTCAGCACACGCTGCGCACTCTTGACGAAGGTCTGCAGCAGGTTGAATTCGGCCATGGTCAGCTCGACCCTGACATCGTCGGGTGCGATCAGCCGGCGCCGGGCACAGTCCATCGTCCAGCCGGCGAAGCGGTAGATCTGCTTGGTGGTGGCGCGCTTCGGCTCGGCGGCGCCATTGCGCCTGAGCACGGCCCGGATGCGCGCCAAAAGCTCGCGCGGGTCGAAGGGCTTGGGCACATAGTCGTCGGCGCCCATTTCCAGGCCGACGACGCGGTCGGTCGTCTCGGTGACGGCGGTCAGCATGATGATCGGCGTCGAATACTGGGCGCGCAGGTCGCGGCACAGCTCCAGCCCGCTTTTGCCGGGCAGCATCACGTCGAGGACGATGAGGTCCACCTGGACGCGCCGCAGGATGGTCTCCATCTCGATGCCGTCGGCGGCAACCGAGGTGTGCAGGCCC
>NZ_RZQE01000491.1:0-4294 GCF_004022955.1 Mesorhizobium sp. M7A.F.Ca.US.002.01.1.1
GTCCATGCCGGCAACCGCGCCAACGAATTCGAGATGCGGCTGGCCGGCGCCACTTATGAAGAGGTCGCCCGGGCTGGTGGCGGCATAGTCTCCTCGGTCAAGTCGCTGCGCGCCGCCAGCGAGAGCGAACTGGTCACCCAATCACTGCCACGCCTCGATGCGCTGATCGCCGAGGGCGTAACCACCGTGGAGGTAAAATCAGGCTACGGCCTGGACCTCGAAAACGAGAAGAAGTCGCTGCGTGCCGCACGGCGGCTGGGCAACCAGCGGCCGGTGACGATCCGCACGACCTTCCTCGGCGCCCACGCGCTGCCGCCGGAAGCCAAGGGTGACAAGGACGCCTTTATCGATCTGGTCGCCAAGGAAATTCTCCCGGCGGTTGCCGCCGAGGGGCTGGCCGATGCCGTCGACGGTTTCTGCGAGGGCATCGCCTTTTCGCCGGAACGGATGGCGCGCGTCTTCGATGCTGCAAAGGCGGCCGGCCTGCCGGTCAAGCTTCATGCCGACCAACTGTCCAATTTGCATGGCGCCGAACTCGCCGCCCGTTACGGTGCGCTGTCGGCCGACCATCTCGAATACACCGATGAGGCAGGTGCAGCGGCGATGGCCAAGGCCGGAACCGTGGCGACGATCCTGCCCGGCGCCTACTATTTCATTCGCGAAACCAAGAAGCCGCCGATCGGCTTGTTTCGCCAGCACGGCGTCAAGATGGCTGTCGCCACCGACAACAATCCCGGCACTTCGCCGCTGACCTCACTGCTTCTGACGATGAACATGGCCGCGACCCTGTTCGGCCTGACCGTCGATGAATGCATTGCCGGCGTCACCCGGGAGGCGGCCCGCGCGCTTGGTTTGCTGGGAGAAACCGGCACGCTGGAAGCCGGAAAATCCGCCGACCTGGCGATCTGGAACATCGAGCGCCCCGCCGAACTCGTCTATCGCATGGGCTTCAACCCGCTGCATGCCCGCATCTGGAGAGGACAATGACCGAACTGACCCTGAAGCCCGGCAATGCGACGCTGGCCGACTGGCGCGCCATCTATCGTGGCGCCGTGCCCAAGCTGGACGATGCCTGCCGGCCGAAAATCAAGGCGAGCGCCGAGGCCGTCGCTAGGATAGTCGCCAAGGGCGAGCCGGTCTATGGCATCAACACCGGCTTCGGCAAACTGGCCAGCGTCCGCATCCCGGCCGAGGATCTCGAGACCTTGCAGCGCAACATCGTCCTGTCGCACGCCGCCGGCGTCGGCGAGCCGATGCCGGTTGCCGTTTGCCGGCTGATGATGGCGCTGAAGCTCGCCAGCCTGGCGCAGGGCGCGTCGGGTGTGCGGCCGCAAACCATCGAGTTGCTGGAAGCGATGCTGGCCAACGACGTCATCCCGGTGGTGCCGGCGCAGGGTTCGGTCGGCGCCTCCGGCGACCTCGCCCCGTTGTCGCACATGACGGCGGTGATGATCGGTGTCGGCGAATGTTTTACCCCACATGGCCGTTTCCCGGCCAAGGTCGCCTTCGTCTCGCATGGCCTGGAACCGGTGACACTGGGCGCCAAGGAGGGCCTGGCGCTGCTCAACGGCACCCAGTTTTCGACCGCCTATGCGCTGGCCGCCTTGTTCGAGGCCGAAGTGCTCTACCAATCGGCGCTGGTCGCCGGTGCCCTGTCGACCGACGCGGCAAAAGGCTCCGACGCACCCTTTGATCCGCGCATCCATGTGCTGAGAAAGCATCCCGGGCAGGTCGAGACGGCCGACGCCCTGCGCAATCTGATGGCCGGCAGCGCCATCCGTGAATCGCACCGGGTTGGCGACGAACGCGTGCAGGATCCCTATTGCCTGCGCTGCCAGCCGCAGGTGATGGGCGCGGCACTCACCGTGCTGCGCCAGGCGGCCGACACGCTGGGCACCGAAGCCAACGGCGTCACCGACAATCCGCTGATCTTCGCCGAGGATGACACCGCGCTTTCCGGCGGCAATTTCCACGCCGAGCCGGTGGCCTTCGCCGCCGACATGATCGCGCTCGCCGTCTGCGAGATCGGCTCGCTGTCGGAGCGCCGCATCGCCATGCTTGTCGATCCGGCACTTTCCGGCATGCCGGCCTTCCTGACGCCCAAGCCCGGCCTGAACTCCGGCTTCATGATCCCGCAGGTGACGGCGGCGGCGCTCGTCTCGGAAAACAAGCAGAAAGCCTATCCGGCATCAGTCGATTCGATCCCCACCTCGGCCAACCAGGAAGACCATGTTTCGATGGCGGCGCACGGTGCGCGCCGGCTGATCGGCATGGTCGAGAACGCCACCGCGGTGATAGGCATCGAATTGCTGGCCGCGGCCCAAGGCTGCGATTTCCACGCGCCGCTGGCCTCGAGCGACGCCCTGGAGGCGGTGCGCAGGCTGGTGCGGGCCGAGGTGCCACATCTCGACAATGACCGCCATTTCCACCCCGATATGGAAAAAGCCATCGCCATGGTGCGCAGCGGTGCGGCCATCGAGGCCGCCGGCGGTGTGGCTCTGCCGTCGATTTCCGGAGCGGTGTGATGGCAAGCGCGCCCTGGCTGACGGTCACGCCCGGCACAGCCCCGTTGCTGGTGTCGATACCACACACCGGCATCGACCTCGCCGGCCTTGAGAATCGGCTGGTCTCACCCTGGCTCGGCCGCCGCGACTGCGATTGGTGGATCGATAATCTCTATGACTTTGCCGCCGGCCTCGGGGCGACGGTGGTGCACACCGCGATCTCCCGCACCGTCATCGACGTCAACCGCGATCCCTCCGGCGCCTCGCTTTACCCCGGCCAGGCGACGACGGGCCTTTGCCCGACCGAGACCTTCGATGGCGATCCGCTCTATCGCGAGGGCGAAGAACCGGGGCCGTCGGAGATCGACGAGCGTCGCGAGGAATTCTTCGTGCCGTACCATGCCGCCTTGCAGGCCGAGATCGGCCGGTTGCGCGGGCTACACGAAAAGATCGTGCTCTATGACTGCCACTCGATCCGTTCAGTGCTGCCGCGCCTGTTCGAAGGCACGCTGCCGGTTTTCAATCTCGGCACCAATGACGGCAGGAGCGCCGATCCGACGCTGCAGGCGATGGTCGGCCAGATCATGGCCGAAACCGGTGAAACCTTTGTCATCAACGGCCGCTTCAAGGGCGGCTGGATCACACGCCATTTCGGCCAGCCGCAACAAGGCGTGCACGCACTGCAGATGGAACTCTCCAACCGCATCTATATGCGCGAGCCCGATGGCAAGGGCACGCCGGACAATTGGCCGGTGCCCTATGACGCCGAGTTCGCAGCACCGATCCGCGCCACCCTGCGGAAAATCCTCGAGACCGCGACATCCTGGGCGCGTGTCTGACATCAGATCCTCTTATGGAGTGACGCCATGAACAATCCTCGCCACAACATCCGCGAAGTCCGCAGCCCGCGCGGCACCGAAATCAGCGCGCGCTCCTGGCTGACGGAAGCGCCGCTGCGCATGCTGATGAACAATCTCGACCCGGATGTTGCTGAAAATCCCAACGAACTGGTCGTCTATGGCGGCATCGGCCGGGCGGCGCGCACCTGGAACGATTTCGACCGCATCGTCGCCTCCTTGAGGACGCTGGCCGATGACGAGACTTTGCTGGTCCAGTCGGGCAAGCCGGTCGGCGTCTTCCGCACCCATCCGGACGCCCCGCGTGTGCTGATCGCCAACTCCAATTTGGTGCCGCACTGGGCGAATTGGGAAAAGTTCAACGAGCTCGATAAGAAGGGCCTCATGATGTACGGCCAGATGACGGCCGGCTCGTGGATCTACATCGGCACGCAAGGCATCGTGCAAGGCACCTACGAGACCTTCGTCGAGGCCGGTCGCCAGCACTATGGCGGCAATCTCAAGGGAAAATGGATCCTGACCGGCGGCCTCGGCGGCATGGGTGGCGCCCAGCCGCTCGCCGCCGTCATGGCCGGCGCCTGCTGTCTCGCCATCGAATGTAACCCGGACTCGATCGATTTTCGCCTGCGCACCCGCTACGTCGACGAGCGCGCCGAGACGCTCGACGAGGCGCTGGAAAAGATCGAACGCTGGACCAAGGCCGGCGAGGCGAAGTCGGTCGGCCTGCTTGGCAATACGGCTGAGATCGTCCCGGAGATGTTCAGGCGTGGCATTCGCCCCGATATGGTCACCGACCAGACCTCGGCGCATGATCCCATCAACGGCTATCTGCCGAAGGGCTGGACGATGGCCGAGTGGCGCGAGAAGCGCGTCAGCGACCCCAAGGCGGTCGAGAAGGCGGCCCGCGCTTCCATGCGCGAACATGTCGAGGCG
>NZ_RZQE01000492.1:0-4252 GCF_004022955.1 Mesorhizobium sp. M7A.F.Ca.US.002.01.1.1
CCGCCATTCCCGCGGCCACCGCCGACCGACTGGATCAGAATGCCATGCGCGCCGTCGCCGCCGTTTCCATCGACGCCGGTCTTGATGACGCCGCCAATATTGCCGGTCGCCGTATCGCCCTGGCCGCCACCGCTTGCCTTGCCACCGATCGACACGAGACCGATGGCGCCGCCGCCATCGCCGCCGCCGCCGCCCACCGACTCGACCAGCATGCCGATGGCGCCCAGGCCACTGGTGGTGATGTTGCCGGTGTTGGTCCCCGTGGCTGCCCGGCCGTCATTGCCATCCGTACCCGCGCCGCCACCGCCGAACAGACCTAGACCGCCACCGCCGTCGCCGCCGCCACCGCCCACCGACTGCACGACCATGCCGCTGGCAAAATCTCCCCGAGTTGTGATGGTCCCGGAATTTATCCCCTCGGCATTGCCGCCGATTGTCGGCACGCCCCCATTGCCGCCGTTACCCACGATACCGAAACCACTCGCACCATCACCGGCAACGCCGCCCGCCGACCGCACAAGCATACCCTTCGAGAAAGCCCCGTCCGTGGAAATGGAGCCGGCATTATCGCCTTTCGCGTCACCGCCGAAACCGCCATTGCCGCCATTGCCACCCTTGCCGGCACCGATCGCAGCGCCCAAGCCGCCATTGCCGCCGCGCCCTCCGCTGGAATTGACGGTGATGCCGTTCGAATTGACCCCGTGCGTGATGATATTGCTTTCGATCGTAGTGGTCACGGTCGCCGTGCCGCCATCGCCACCCCGCCCGCCGACGCCGCCCTTACCGCCTACCGCGATGGCGAATGCCCATGCGCCGTTACCACCATCCCCACCGCCGGCGTCGCCCGATATGCCGGGAGCATTGTCCCCCGATGTTTCGAGGGCGCCAGATGCGTTGTTTGTTATATCGACGGTTCCGCCCTTGGCGCCATCGCCGCCTTTACCACCCTTGATCTCCACAAAAGGCGGGACGGCTGTTGCATGGACAGCCGAGCCGCCATCGCCGCCGCGCCCACCCCGGGCGCTGCCAACGAAAGCGGCCTCCCCGGAGGTCGTGCGGCCGACACTATTCGTTCCCGTAGCCGGCGCCACCGGCGAATGGCCATCTCCGGCGTCAGCAGTACCGATTCCGTCATCACCATTGTCGCCCGGTGCACCATCCGTATTGATGGACAATTGCTGCGCATGGACCGGAGATTGAGCGTAAGGAAAGACCAGCCCCACCAGTGCCGTAGCGCAAAGCAATCGAGCTATCCGTTTGGGCAGAGTGGCGAGACATTGATTCGGCCGGCCGGGCAAACCCTTCTGAGTCGCCGCGGCATCACGAAGAACTTCCTCAGAACATGCCTTGGCTGAACCGTCGTCGGCCGATGCGCACGACAATACGGCAACGCGCTCTGTGAACAAAGCCATGCACTTACCCCCCATTTTACGGGGGCGCGCCTCAATGCCTGCTTGAGTCCGACGCCACCGCTATGCTCTGCTCATGCAATTGCAATAAGGATGCCGGCACTGTGCAATAAGGTTCAATGCATTAAAACAGGGCATCCGTATTCCCACTTGCGGAGCTCTGACTCAATTAGAATACATTAACTTATGCCGGATGAAACCAAAAATTTACGTGGGGAACACTGACCAAAGCCACCGACGTTTCATAGTCATCATATGATGACTATCTGCCGTTTCGCGGCCGAAATCGCAGAACAAAGCGATTGGACCGCCCGATTTCGTGATACTCGACCCGCTGGCCATGGCATCGACGCGCAAACGCCCTATATCAAAGGACAGAGTTTTTGCGCGGGAATGAACGGATGTCGGCACTTCGGCCATCAACGATCTTCACAGTGGCAATGCTGGCCACGGCAGTGCTGGCGGGCGTTTGCCTGCCGGCTTCCGCGCAAGCGCTCAATCCCGCTACCGGCAACAATGCGCTGATCCGGCAGAACGACCTGCAAATCCTGCAAAACAGGATACAGCGGCAGCAATATCAACAGCAACAGCAGCAGAATCGCGCCCAGGACCGCCAGATCTTTCAGCAACCGCCACCGGTCGTGCAGCAGCTCAAGCCAAGCTGCCAGACCCAGATAATCGGCACCACCGCCGTGAGCAATTGCCGCTGACATCAAGGCCTTTTTCGTTTATTTAGCCGACTTATGTATTTCGAGTGTCGTTGGCACATGCGAAAGTTTTGGTTTTGCAACGACGCCTTGTCGCGCTATGCGGCATTGCATCGACTGGATTGACGAATGGCAGCCACCAAGAAAAAGGCCGTACGCAAGGCAAAGAAGGGCGAGAGAATCCGCCAGGTGGCGGCTATTCCCTTCCGGCTGACCGCGCGTGGCGATATCGAGGTGATGCTGGTCACGTCGCGTACCACCAGGCGCTTCATCGTCCCCAAGGGCTGGCCGATGAAGGGCAAGAGCGGACGCAAGGCGGCCACCATCGAGGCGCAGGAGGAAGCCGGCGTGCTCGGCAAGACGCTGAAGCAGCCGGCGGGCACCTATTCCTACTGGAAGCGGCTGGCCAATCGCTTTGTCCGCGTCGACGTCATCGTCTACCTGCTCGAGGTGAGCGAGGAACTGGCCGACTGGCAGGAAGCCAAACGACGCCAGCGGGCCTGGCTGGCGCCAGCCGATGCGGCCATGCTCATCGACGAGCCGGATCTTTCAACGTTGGTAAAGACGCTGAAGATCCCTGTGCAGGTGGACCAGGCGTAGAGCCTCACTCGCCGGGGTCATCGCTTTCGGGAAACGGCCGCACCGGCGTGCCGGTATAGGCCCACAGCCACTCGCGCGGCAGCGGCCCCTTGTTTCGCTCGGCCTGCTGCGACTGCTCCCAGGCATGCGCCAGGATGCCGACCGAGCGCGACAGCACGAAAAGCCCTCGCGTCAGCGGCGGCGGAAAACCGAGTTCGCCATAGATGACGGCGGTGGCGCCATCGATGTTGAGGGGTATTTTTTTCCCCTTGCGGCGTTCGACATCCGCCTCGACCGCTTCGGCGATATCGGCGAAACGCCCATTGACGGCACCGCGTGCGGCAAATTCGCGGGTCAGTTCCAGCAAGCGCGGCGCGCGCGGGTCGACGGGATGGAAGCGATGCCCGAGCCCCGGCACATAGCCCTTCTCCTCGGCGAAGAACCGGTCGAGCCGCGCCGAGACCGCCTCATTCAGCGTCATCCCGGCATCGATCGCCACGGCAATGTCACCATAGAAGGAAAGCGCCTGCTCGCCGGCGCCTCCATGCACGTCGCCGAGAACGTTGATGGCTGAGGCCATGGCGCTGTTGATACCGACGCCGCAGGTTGCAGCCATGCGCGCGATGGCAATCGATGGCGCCTGCGGTCCATGGTCGACGGCGGCAGCCAAGGCAATGCCGAGCAATTCTGCCTGGTCCTCGCTGGGCAGTTCGCCGCGCAGCATCAGCCAGATGACAGCCGGAAAGCTGACGCGGCCGATCAGATCCTGGATCTCGTAGCCGCGCAGCCGGATGACACCAGGCCGCATCTCGATGATATCGGTCTGCCACCATTCCTCGCCGCGCTCACGGCCCGTCTTCTTCTCCGTGCCGCTCATGCGCGTGCCTTTGTCCTGGCGTGGGGCGGCAGGTCGGCGAACACCTCGCTCATATGTTCGCCGAGCGCCGGCGGCGGCTTTGTCGGCAAGGGCGCCTCGCCATCGACCATGAAGCCGCCGCGCAAAACGGTCAGCGGCTTGTCCATGCCAGCCACATCGTCGAAATGCGCGGTCACCTGGCGCTCGAGGACTTGGGGCTCGGCCAGCACTTGCGGGATCGTCAGCACCCTGCCGGCAGGCACGCCGGCGCGATTGAGCGTCTCTTCCCAGGCCGCCGCCGAGGCGCCCGCCAGGGCGTCCTCGATCTCGACTTTAAGCGCCGCACGGTTGCGCTTGCGCGTCTCGCGCTCTGCATAGCGGATATCGGAAGCCAATTCCGGCCGGCCGATCAGCCGGCACAGCGCCACGAACTGCTCCTGCTTGTTGGCGGCGATGTTGATGAGCCCGTCGCCGGTGCGAAACGCACCGGAGGGTGCCGCCGTCATGTTCTCGTTGCCCATCGGCATGGGGTCGATACCTGCGGTCAGATAGTTGGAAACCGGCCAGCCAAGTGCGGAAAGTGTGCATTCGAGCATCGAGACGTCGAGAAAGGCACCCTCGCCGCTCGTCTTCTGCCGCACCAGCGCCGAGGCGATGGCGAACGCGCCGACCAGTCCGCCAAGCGTATCGGCGACGGGATA
>NZ_RZQE01000493.1:0-4233 GCF_004022955.1 Mesorhizobium sp. M7A.F.Ca.US.002.01.1.1
GCTTGGTGGCTTCGGCGCGGCGGATGGTGGCCTGCATCAGTTCGACGGGCGAAAGCTTCTTTGCCTTGAACAGCCGCAGCGCCTCGCTGGCCGGCATGTAGCAAAGGTCGAGATCGGTCATGGGAAGTCTCCTGCGATCTGCGCATCGCGTTGCATGGACGGAGATGACCGCGCCGCGTGCAGCGGCGCGGGAAAGCCTGGTCAGGTCATTTCTGCAGGTCGGTCCAGATCTTCGTGTAGAGCGCCTGCACGTCGGGCGGGCATGCCTGCATGAACTGGCCCTTGGCGGCGAAATCGGCGGGAATGTTGACTTCCGGCGCGGTCTTCATGTCGTCGGGCATGAAGGCTTCCGAGCCCTTGATACCGTTCGAATAACGCGCAAAGGCTGAGATCAGTGCCGCATTCTGCGGATCCATGATGAAATTCTGGAACAGCTTGGCGTTGTCGACATTTTTGGCGTCCTTGAGGACAGCGACATTGTCCATCCAGATCGGATAGCCTTCCTTGGGATAGCCATAGACGATCTTGTCGTTCTCAAGCCGCTCGCGCAGCGATATGCCGTTCCAGTTGACGCCCGCGGCGATGTCGCCCCTGCCCAGGCCATCGACGGCCGCATAGTCGAGCGAAAGCCATTTCGCCTTCGCCTCCACCAGCTTGTCATGCACCTTCTTCAGCATCTGCATGTCGCTGCTGCAATATTTGCCACCCTCGTAAGCGATGGCGAGGAACATGATGTCACCCATTTCGGGTACGACATTGATCTTGCCGACGAGTTCGGGGGGTGGGTCGAGGAAGATCGCCGATGTGTTGGGGTCGCCGGCATAAACCGACTTGTTCACCGAAATGCCGGTCGTGCCCCACTGCCATGGAACGGTATATTTGCGGCCTGGATCGAATGGAACATCGACCCACCTGGGATCGACGTTCTTGAAGTTCTCCATCTTGTTGGGATCGGTCTCCAAGAGCAGACCTTCGCTGATCCAGACCGGCACGACGCTCGCCGAGGGCACGACGATGTCATAGCCGGAGGCGCCCTGCCGGACCTTGGCCAGGGCGGTATCGTTGGAATCATAGTCGGTGACGGTGACCTTGACCTTGTAGGTCTCCTCGAACTTCTTGATCAGGTCGGGACTGGTGTAGTTGCCCCAATTGTAGATGTTGAGTTCGCCGTCGGCATGGGCAACGCCCGTGACAGTCAGCAGCGACAGGCCGATGGCCGTCGCGGTCAGTTTCCAGTTCATGCTGTATGCTCCCATTGTTGGGACCGGCGGCGTTACGGCCTCAGGTCCGTTTCCTGCTGACGAAAAGATGGCCGCGACAATGCCGATCGACGGCACGAGAACGGCCGTCGACATCGCATTTGCGGCATGCGGCGCACCGGCAACGGCAAGCCGCATCGCAGTCGAGATATTCCCCTCTTCATGGTGGCCATTCACCGGCTGGCGCCGGCTGTCCAACTCAATTCGCGACCTCAGGAGTAACTATGACTAAACATGCAGTCAATATCTTTATGCGGATACGGCCAGGGCTCGCCGATGGGTGCGCCCGATGCGGTGGTGACCAAGTGGGCAGCCAGGAAAGAGCTTTGGCCGCGACGCCGGGCGCGTCAGGCCGTTGGGGCCGCAACGGTTCCGGCCGCAATTCGCTGACGGAACCAATCGAAGGTGCGCCCGATGCCTTCCTGATAGCTCGTCCTGGCTTCCCAGCCAGGAAGGACATGCCTCGCCGACGTCAGGTCCGGACGCCGATTTGTCGGATCCTGGGGAGCCGGAGGGTGGTGCTCGATGCGGCTGCCGGGGACAAGCGACCTGACGAATTCCGCGATGCGCAGGACGGAAACCTCGTGATCGTTGCCGATGTTCAGAGGGCCGCGATGCGAGATGCCGTCGCGCCAGAAGTAACGTTCCAGCCCCTCGACGATGTCGTCGACATAACCCCAACTGCGCGATTGGGACCCGTCGCCATAGACCGTCAGCACCCCGGTTGTCAGAGCCTGGATGGCAAAGTTCGAAACGGCGCGTCCATCGTCGATGCGGGTTCGCGGCCCATATGTGTTGAAAATCCTGACGACGCGAATGTCGAGCCCGACAACCCGCTGCTGTTCGAACAGCAATGCCTCGGTGCAGCGCTTGCTTTCATCATAAGAGGCCCTGGGACCGGTGCAGTCCACCGATCCCCTGTAACTCTCGGGTTGGGGTGAAATCAGGGGGTCGCCATAGACTTCCGAGGTCGAGGCGAAGCAGAAACGGCCGCCGGGCTTGAGCAGCGTCAGAAGATTGAGCGCGCCGCCGATGTTGGCCTTGATCGTGCGTACCGGCTCGCGCATGTACCAAAGCGGCGAAGCCGGCGACGCGAGATGAATGATCTCATCGAAGCGTTGAAGGGATGAAAAGCTTTCGGCATCGGCAATCTGCAGATCGAAACGCGGATCGGCGACATGTGCGACGTTGTCTCGCGTCCCGGTCCAAAGATTGTCGACGACGATCAGCTTTTCCAGATCGCTTCGCCGCAACAGACGGTCGACCAGATGTGAGCCGAGGAAGCCGCAGCCACCAGAAATCAACACGCTGCGCGACATGGAACCCCCTGCTCCAGACACCCGGCCAGTCAACGAGCCGCAGGGCTTGTTTCCCAACAACGGCGGATACGAGGCTACCCAAAAACCTTTCCGCCAATCGGTGCACCCATCTACACCGCCAAGCGCCGCGAGTGCAAACAGCAAGCTTTCACGAGTGGAACGTGCGGCAGCCGACCGGCCTCTGCTTTTAAGGAGAGAAACTGCCGCGCGATGTCGCGCACCGAAGCGGCCGCCAATGCCGCCGGTCATCCGAAAGGATGATCAGGTTACAGCGCTACAGCGCCCTTTGCGGGCATGGCGCTCCGGCTGCGTCACCACAGCGCGACGCCGTGGGCTGCGGTCGGAAGCTCGTCTCTTCGGACCGGCGCACCAGTTCGGCAAAGAGCAGCGCGAAGCTTCCCAGCATCAGAAAGACAATGATCAGGCGTGTTACCGGCAATATGTCGGCCTCGACTGGCTAGCCCCCACGCCACCCATCCACTGCCGGCTAA
Source organism: Mesorhizobium sp. M7A.F.Ca.US.002.01.1.1 (assembly GCF_004022955.1). NCBI lineage: Bacteria > Pseudomonadati > Pseudomonadota > Alphaproteobacteria > Hyphomicrobiales > Phyllobacteriaceae > Mesorhizobium > Mesorhizobium sp. M7A.F.Ca.US.002.01.1.1. The sequence continues at coordinate 3,070 of NZ_RZQE01000493.1, forward strand.
CATGACCGATCCGGCTTTACGAGACTTTAAGGCCGGTCTTAACCATCACATTCGCGTAGCCTTTGACATGATACGCGAACGCATGTCCGCATCCGCCGTCCCGCGGTCGCCTCCCATCCCGGAATGGCATTGCCATCCGGGATGGCGGCTCCGTTTGCAGACCTACCCCGCCCATGCTACCCCAAAATTGGCGCGGCCCTGCCGCTGCCAACCGGTCGTCATCGGGGAGCCATGAGCAAAGCCGCCAGCCACATCGCCTTCGTCTCGTCCGACACCGCTGACGCCAAGACGGCGCTGGAAAGCCTGTCGGCGCGCTATGGCCAGTCTTCCGTCGAGGAGGCCGAGATCGTCGTTGCCCTTGGGGGTGACGGCTTCCTGCTGCAGACCCTGCGCGACACGATGGGGACCGGCAAGAAGGTCTACGGCATGAACCGTGGCACCATCGGCTTCCTGATGAACGAGTATCGTTCCGGTGGCCTGACCGAGCGTCTCGAAGCCGCCGTCGCCGAAACGATCCGCCCGCTGGAGATGCTGGCCGTGACCTCGGAAGGCGAAACGATTTCGGCACTGGCTATCAACGAGGTGGCGCTGTGGCGTCAATCGTACCAGACGGCCAAGATCCGCATCACCGTCGACGAACAGGTCCGGCTTGAGGAACTGAACTGCGACGGCGTCATGATCGCAACCCCGGCCGGGTCCACCGCCTACAATCTTTCGGCGCACGGGCCGATCCTGCCGCTCGACGCGCCGCTGCTGGCGCTGACCCCGGTCAGCCCGTTTCGCCCGCGCCGCTGGCGCGGCGCGCTGCTCTCCAACAAAGCGACGGTGCGCTTCGACATCCGCGAGCCGGAAAAGCGGCCGGTGAACGCCGCCGCCGACCATACCGAGGTCAAGGCGGTGACCTCGGTAACGGTGCGAGAATCACCCACGGCGACAGCAACGTTGCTGTTCGATCCCAATCATTCCTGGAACGAGCGTATTCTCGCCGAACAGTTCCGCTATTGAGCCGGCTCTGCGACCGACAGGTCGATTAAGCATCCCGATTAAGGTTACAACTTCACAATCGTGCCATTGCTGCCCGTTTCTGTTGACAAATCGAGGGCTTGCTCCTAATTGCAATACCGATCTTGCAGGCGCGTGGCGCTTGCCGCGACGCCATTAGAC
>NZ_RZQE01000494.1:0-4228 GCF_004022955.1 Mesorhizobium sp. M7A.F.Ca.US.002.01.1.1
GTGCGCGATATCGAAGCCGAGATGGTGTCGCTCGGCCATGCCGTCTCGATCGGGCACCTGGAAAAGGTTTGCGTGCGCGCCGGCGCGCTCGGCCTGCGCCGCGCCTTGCGCAACCTGATCGTGAACGCCGCCACCCATGGCAAGGCGTGCCGCATCGACCTGGCCGCGGCCGACAATCGCGCCGTGCTGACCATATCGGACCATGGGCCGGGCATCCCCCCGGAACTCCTGAACAAGGCGTTCGAGCCCTTTTTCCGCGTCGACCCCGGCCGCCTGCAATCGATCCCCGGAGCTGGTCTTGGCCTCGCCATCGCCAAGGAAATCATCGAGCGCTACGGAGGCACGGTAACACTGGAAAACCGCCGGGGCGGCGGGCTGGAGCAGACGGTGGTGTTCGACGCGGTGTGAGGGTTGGCGGTCAGCCGAGTAATGGGCGTTGCGCGTGGCAACGACGAAAAACAGAGACGATGCTGCACCGCGCAAAGCTAATGGTTCCAAATCATTTCTTCACGGAGCCAGGGCCGGATCCATATAGATAAAATATAGATTACGGAACTTCCTGTGATCTAACAAAGAACTAGGCTCTCAAGCCACGAGCTCGCAAATCAACCGAGGCGGGAACATCGGCAAAATTTAAACCACAGCGTTAAGTTCTGAGAAAAATCGCCAGAATTGACGAGAAACGCTCGGTTTTCTCAATTTTTTAGCACTTGCTCACATAAGTATTTCAGCTGGGTAGATTTTTTGTGTTGCGCCGCACAATGCCGTAGCCGAACGATCTCCTGGGGGACTCGTTTGCGACTGGATATGCGCCGTGGAGGATCCCGCCAGGTTGACCAGCTTGAGCCACCCGTCCGTCGATTTCGAGCGTAGGTTCGACGATGCCTGCGCTCTGGCGGGTCTCGTCCGCCTTGGCCTGCCGCTCGAAACGGCCGGCTGGCGGCTTGGTCGCGACCATCACGCTGGCGGATGCCGCTGATGGGAAGCGCACGCGACATCCAACTGGATGCGTTGAGAGCCATCGCCGTGACGATGGTGTTGTATTCCCATTTCTTCGCCGCTGGAGGATCTTCATTCTGGGGCCATATCGGCGTGCGGCTGTTCTTCGTGCTGAGCGGCTTCCTGATCACGCGCCTGCTCCTAGAAGCGCGTTCGGCCGCCGAATTCGAGACCGGCCCCGCGCTGCGATCCTTCTATATCAGGCGAGGCTTGCGGATATTTCCGCCCTATTTCGCCGTCCTGGGTTTCGTCTGGCTGGTCGACCTGGACCAATCCAGGGGATCGCTGGTCTGGCATGCGCTTTACCTGTCGAATTTCTGGTATGCGCTGCGCAATGACTGGAACCCTTGGGTGCTGTGCCATTTCTGGAGCCTGAGCATCGAGGAGCAGTTCTATCTTGCCTGGCCGCTGGTCGTCCTGCTGGCCCCGCGCCGCCGCTTCGAACAGATCTGCATCGGCGTCATCGCGCTGTCGCTGGCCTATCGCTTTTACTGGCCGCTCACCGCCAACACGGCGCTGGCGCGCGACCTGCTGCCGCCGGCATCCATGGATGCGCTGGCGACGGGCGCGCTGCTTGCCTGCTGGCGATCCAGGGGCGCGGCCCTGCCGCACTGGATGCGGCTCAGCTGGCCTGCCTTCGCGGCCGCATTCCTTGTCATCGAGTGGTTTGTGCCTGCGCCCGCCGATCCGATGCTCGAATGGACCCATTGGCTGGTGCGGCAAGTCCTGCCGCTGGTGCCGCTGATGGTCATCGTCGCAGCCTGTTCGCGCGGCCTTGGCGGCACTTTGGGAAAGCTTGCCGAACTGCCGCCGCTGCTGGGCCTTGGCCGCATCAGCTACGGCGTCTATCTCTATCATCCGATATTGCTGTCGCTCGCCGTCAAAGCGCAACCCTGGATTCCGCTCAACGTCTCGGAGCAAGGGCCAGGGCGTTTCCTGGTTGCGAGTGCCGCCACGATTGTCGCGGCCTCGATTTCCTGGGTGGTTTTCGAGAGGCCGCTCAACAGCCTGAAGCGCCACTTCCCCTATGTCGCGCGCACCCGCTCCGCACAGGGCAGCCATGGCGGCTGGCTCGCGACGGCGGCTGGCGGATCGCCCGATGGCCGCACACCGGCGCTCGAACTCCAGCGCACGGATGCAAGACGATGACTGCCGCACCGCTCGTCTCCGTCCTGTTGCCGGTCTACAATGCCGGTCCCTATCTCGCCACCGCGCTGGGAAGCATCCTGCGGCAGGATCACAGTCGCCTGGAGATCATCGCGATCGATGACGGTTCGACCGACAATTCGCTCGAGATACTCGAGCGATGCCAAAAGGCCGACAGCCGCATTTCGATCATCTCGCGCGAAAACCGCGGCCTTGTCGCGACGCTCAACGAAGGGCTGGCGATCGCCCGGGGCGAACTGGTCGCGCGGATGGACGCCGATGACGTCGCCTATCCCTGGCGTTTGTCGCGCCAGGTGGCGCTGTTCGAGCGGCGGCCCGAACTGGGCTTCTGCGGCGCCGGCGTCGACATGTTGATCCGCGGCCGCATCGCCAGGGGCAGGCCCGATCCGGTGTTCCAGTTCGGCCGCATCCCTGTATTGGCGATGTTCTTCACGATCTTCATGCACCCGACGGTCGTCTACAACAGGAAGGTCATCGACGACAGCGTCCTGCACTATGACCAGGCCTACCGGCATGCCGAGGATTTCGATCTTTTCAGGCGGCTGGCCGGCCGTTACCCGGCAGCCATGATGCCTGAAAACCTGGTCGTCTACCGCGTCCATCAGGCAAGCGTGACGAGCCGGCACGTCAAGGAGATGCGCAGGACGCATTTGCGGATCGTGGCTGAGAACCTCGAGCGCGAGGGCCTGGCGCAGGCCACGCGGGACCTGCGCGACATTGGCGATGCGGTCAGCCACGGCACCGTCGCCCGTGCGGCCGACTTCATCGTCGCGCTGGAGGAGGAGATCCGCTCGCTGTCGGCGGCGACGCGGCCGAGCTTCGAGGCCGGCGCGCTGAACCTGTTCTATTTCCTCTACCAGCTCGTCGCCGACGAAAAGCAGCCCGCGCTGACGCATGAATTGCTGACGCGGACCGCGAAATGGAACGTCATCCGGCGCCGCGAACAATATGCCCTGCGGCCCGGCGCCTGGGCGCCCTGGCTCAGCCGCGCTTCGCTGTCGGCCGCCAGGCAGGCCGATGCCATGGCATACTTCTTCAAATCTGCGCCCGCCGCGGCGGTTCTGGCACCTTATCAGGCGGGCTGAGGCATGATCGTCAAAGCCAACCAACCCCTGCAGCGCGATCGTTCGACGGCGCTTGGCCCCGCCCCGGCCGGTCCCCGCCCGGAACGAGCGGCGCCGGAAGTCAGCTTCATCATCTGCACGCGCAACCGCGTCGCCGTGCTCGATGCCTGCATCAAGTCGGTGCAAGCCGCATGCCGCGCACATGCCGGCTTCGCCGCCGAACTCGTGGTCGTCGACAACGGTTCGAGCGACCGCACGGCCGAACGCCTGGCCAGCATCGCGGCTGCGTCGGAAATTCCGTTCACGCCCGTTTGCGAGCCGCGCCCCGGATTGGCGGCTGCGCGCAACGCCGGGCTGAGGCGCGCGCGCGGCCGTGTGCTGGTCTTCGTCGACGACGACTGCGCGGTCCATCGCGACTATCTGCGCGATCTGGAGCGACACTATGCGTCCGGGGAACAATGGCTCATCCGGGGCGGCCGTGTCGAGCTTGGCGATCCCCGGGATTTGCCGTTCACCATCAAGCGGTCGTGGGCGCGCGAACGCCTGACGCCAGATGTTCATCCCGGCGGTTTCGTGCTGGGCTGCAACATGACGATGCACCGCGATGTCGCGGCCCGCATCGGCTATTTCGACGAACGCTTCGGCGCCGGCGGACCATTGCGGTCGGCCGAGGATACCGATTATCTCGTGCGCGCGATGCTGCTCGGCATCGCGGTCGAGTATGTGCCTGACATGACGATTTTCCATCATCACGGCCGGCGGGATCGCAAAGCCATCGAAAAGCTGCATCGCGACTACAGCCTGGGCAATGGCGGGCTCTGCCTGAAGCATGTTCGCCACGCGCCCTGGCTGCTTCGCCATTTCTACTGGGCCGCAAGAGGGGCTTTCCGGGAACTGGCGGGAGGACCCGCCTTCGATCGTGAACTCAACCTGCCGCACTGGCCGATCGTCGCCATGAATTTGCTCGGCGCGGCCAGGTTCGCGGTTCTCCTGCTGGT
>NZ_RZQE01000495.1:0-4200 GCF_004022955.1 Mesorhizobium sp. M7A.F.Ca.US.002.01.1.1
GTGCACCAGCATTTTCATCTGGCGCCAAGGCTGACGGTGCTGGAGAACCTGCTGATAGGCATTCCCGGCAAGACAGGGCGGATCGACCGCGCCGGCGGGCTGGCGCGGCTGGCCGAGATCGGCCGCCAGCATGGGCTGACGCTTGATCCCGATCTTCCGGTCTCGGCGCTGTCGGTCGGCGAGCAGCAGCGGCTCGAAATCGTCAAGGCACTGTTTCGCGGCGCCAGGCTCTTGATCCTCGACGAGCCGACGGCGGTGCTGGCGCCGAGCGAGGTCGACGGGCTGTTTTCGGCGTTGCGGTCGATGGCGGCGCAAGGGCTCGGCATCATTTTCATCTCGCACAAGCTCAACGAGGTGCGGGCACTGACGCATCGCTGCACAGTGCTGCGGCATGGGCGCGTCGCCGGCCGCGTCGACGATCCCGCCAACACGACATCGTCCGCAATGGCGCAACTGATGTGCGGCCATGAGATCGTGCCGCCGGCGCGGGGACCATCGACGCCGGGTGCCGCTGTGCTCACCCTCAATGGCATTTCCACCTCGCGTCATTCGGGTACGGCGCTGCGCGACGTGTCGCTTGCCGTGCGTGCAGGCGAAATCCTCGGCATTGCCGGCGTGTCGGGCAATGGCCAGCGCGCGCTGGCGGAGGTCATCTCCGGCGTGCGCGTACCTGACGCCGGCCGGATGACGATCGCCGGCCAGAAAGTCTCACGCTTTTCGCCGCGCGAAGTGCAGGCGCTCGGTCTTGGCCGCATCCCGGAAGACCGTATGACGACGGGGCTGGTTACCAACCTGCCGCTCGCGGATTCGATGGTGTTGCCGCGCATCGGCACCGCCGCGTTCAGCAGCAAGGGTCTGCTCAAGCCGGATGCGATCCGCGCCTTCGCGGAAGAGCAGATCAAGGCCTATGATATCAGGTGCCCCGGGCCGATGACCCGCGCCGGCGCGCTGTCCGGCGGCAATCTGCAGAAGGCCCTTCTGGCGCGCGAACTCGCTTTCGACCCGAAGGTTCTGATCGTCTCGCAACCGACGCGCGGGCTCGATATCGGCGCGGCGCGTTTCATCCACGAAAAGTTCCTCGACATGCGGGCCAAGGGCTGCGGCATCATCGTCATCGGCGAGGATCTGGAAGAGCTGCTGGTGCTCTGCGATCGCATCGCGGTGATGTATGAGGGCCGCATTGTCGGCACGCTCGACAGCGCCGATGCAACGATCGCACAGCTCGGCCTGATGATGACCGGGGCGGAGGGGCACAGCTGATGTTTCGCCTGGAAGTCCGCACCTCTACGCCGGCCTGGTTCAACCTCGCTTTGCCGCTGCTGGCTATCGGCGCGACGCTTGTCCTGTGCAGCGGCCTGATCGCGCTGGCCGGCGCCGGCGTGCTCGATGCGTATGGCGTGATGTTCACGGCCTCGCTGGGCGACAGCTATGCGATCACCGAAACGATGGTGCGCGCCGCGCCGATGATCTTCACCGGACTGGCGGTGGCGGTCGCCTTCCGGGCAAAATTCTGGAACATCGGCGCCGAGGGTCAATTGCTGGCCGGCGCGGTGGCCAGCTGCTTTGTCGGCGCCATCCCGATGCCGGGACCGCTCGCCATGGTGTTGATGGCGGTCGCAGGCGCTGCGGCCGGGGCCGCGGTCGCGCTGGTGCCGGCGACCCTCAGGGTAAAATTCAAGGTCGACGATGTCGTCAGTTCGCTGCTGCTCAACTCGGTCATCTACTACGCGCTGATGGCGCTGATCGAAGGACCGTGGAAGGACTCCTTCAGCGGCTATCCGATCTCGCCGCCGATAGAGGATTCGGCCAATTTCCCTGTGCTGATCGAAGGTACAAGGCTGCATCTCGGCGTTATCGTGGCGCTGCTGGCGGCACCGCTGATCTGGTTCCTGATCGTGCGCACCACGCTCGGCTTCAGGATAAGGGTCACCGGCGAAAACCCGGAAGCGGCCAGATATGGCGGCATCCATGTCGAGCGCGTGCTGATCTCGACAGCGCTGCTGTCCGGCGCGCTGGCCGGACTGGCCGGCGTCGGCGAGGTCGGCGGCGTGCATTTCCAGGTGATGAGCGACATCTCGCCGGGCTACGGCTATTCCGGCATCGTCGTGGCCATGCTGGCGCGGCTCAACCCGCTCGGCGTCGTGCCGGCGGCGATCTTCCTTGCCGCCGTGATGACCGGCGCCGAGGCGATGTCGCGGGCGACCGGCGTGCCGGCCTTCCTCAGCGATGTCATCCAGGGCACTGCACTGCTCGCCATGCTGGTGGCGCTGCTGTTCACCGCCTATCGCATCCGCCGCGTCGGGGTTGCCCGATGAGCGCGGTGTTCGAACAGATCTTCCAGGTCGGTTTTCTGGCCGCGATCATTCGTATCGCCACGCCGCTGGCTTTTGCAACGCTGGGCGAAATGTTCTCGGAACGGGCCGGCGTGCTCAATCTCGGCATCGAAGGCATCATGCTTTTGTCGGCGATGACAGGCTTCACTGCTGCCAGCCTCAGCGGCAGCCTGTGGCTCGGCGTGCTGGCGGCGGTGCTGACCGGCATGCTGATGGGCGCGCTGCATGCGTTGTTCACGGTGGTGCTCGGCCTCAGCCAGCATGTCTGCGGCATCGGCGTGACGCTGTTCTCGTCGGGCCTTGCCTATTTCCTCTACCGGCTGATCTTCGGCCAGCAGTCTGTGCCGCCCAACATCAATGGTTTTCAGACGCTGCCGATCCCGATCCTGTCCGACATTCCGGTGCTCGGGCCGGCGGTGTTCAACCAGTTCGCGCTGGTCTACATGGCGATCCTGGCCATTCCGTTGGCCGCTTTCATACTCTACCGCACGCCATGGGGCCTGTCGGTGCGCATGGTCGGTGAAAATCCGCGTGCTGCCGATTCGGCCGGTGTCAGCGTCATCGCCACGCGCTTTCAGGCGGTTGTCCTCGGCGGCGCGCTGATGGGGCTGGCCGGCGCCTTCCTGTCGATGGCGCAGTTCAACGCCTTCACCTTCGGCGTCGTCTCCGGGCGCGGCTGGGTGGCGATCGCGCTGGTCGTCTTCGGTCGCTGGGATCCATGGCGCTCGGCGGGTGCGGCACTTCTGTTCGCCTTCGTCGATGCCTTGCAGCTGCGCATGCAGGCGAGCGGGCTCGGACACATCCCCTACGAGGCGTTCCTGATGCTGCCGTTCATCTTCACCATCGTCGCCATGGCTGTGATGTCGCGCAACGCGGTGGCACCGTCGGCGCTGCTCAAGCCATTTAGACGGGAAGAGCGCTGACAGCCGGGCGGCTGTCGGCGTAGCTGTTCACATCGCGGTAAAACCGTTGTCGACGAACAGATGCGTGCCGTTGACGAAGCTCGACTCGTCGCTGGCGAGGTAAAGCGCCGCCCTCGCCACCTCTTCCGGCTCGCCGATGCGGCCCTGCTGCGCGGCCAGCGCTGCGTCCGAGACATCGACGCCGAGCCTGCCGAGGTCGGCAACCTCGCGCAGGCCGTGCGGCGTGCGGATGAAGCCCGGGCAGACGGCGTTGCAGCGGATGTTGCGGTCGCGGAACTCGACGGCGATGGCGCGGGCGAACATGTGGCAGGCGCCCTTGGTGGTGTCGTAGAGCACTTCGTTGGGAGTAGCCGCCACCGCCGAGATCGACGAGGTGCAGACGATCGAGCCGCCGCCCGCCGCAATCATGCCGGGCAAAACGGCGCGCGTCATCAGGAACATCGAGCGCACATTGACGGCATGCAGCCAATCCCATTCCTGCACCGTGGTCTCCAGGAAGGGCTTTATCACGATGGTGCCGGCGTGGTTGAACAGCACGGTGATGGGCCCGAGTTTTTCGATAGCACCCTTCACGGCGGCTTCGACCTGTGCCTCGTCGGAGACGTCGGCGACAAAATGCTCGGCGACATGGCCGCGTGCCCTGATTGTCGCTGCGGTTGCGGCGGCCGCCTCGCCGTTGCGGTCGATGATCGCCACCTTGGCGCCTTCGGCGGCGAACAGCTCCGAGGCTGCTCCACCCATTCCCGTCGCGCCGCCCGAAATGATGGCGACCTTGCCGGCCAGTCTTGTGCCCATTTTTTTTGCCCCTATGTGACGATTTCGCTTTGCTGGTTGGGTGATGCTACCGCGCCGGCGCCGGGCGGCCAATCCACGAATTGAGTGCCGCGAGGGCAAGGTCATAGGTCCATTCGGACGCAGACCCGAAAACGGACGCGCCATACCTG
>NZ_RZQE01000496.1:0-4194 GCF_004022955.1 Mesorhizobium sp. M7A.F.Ca.US.002.01.1.1
GTATCATCCCGGCCGTTCCGGCACGATCAAGCTCGGCCCGAAAACCGTGCTCGGAACTTTCGGTGAATTCCATCCGAAGACGCTGGAAGGGCTCGATGTTTCTGGCCCGCTGTGCGGCTTCGAGGTCTTCGTCGATGCCGTGCCTGAACCGAAGGCCAAGCCGACGAAAACCAAGCCGAAACTGGAACTGTCGCCCTTCCAGGCGGTCAAGCGCGATTTCGCTTTCGTCGTCGACAAGTCGGTCGAGGCCGGCACGCTGGTGCGCGCAGCGCTCGCCGCCGACAAGAAGCTCATCACCGCCGTCTCGGTCTTCGATATTTTCGAAGGCGCTTCGCTGGGCGAGGGCAAAAAATCGATCGCCATCGAAGTGTCGATCCAGCCGGTCGAAAAGACGCTCACCGACGAGGATTTCGAGGCGTTGGCCAAGCGCATCATCGAGAATGTCGGCAAGCAGACCGGGGGCGTTCTGCGGGGCTAAAAAACTTGCGAGCAGATGGCGAATCGCCCTCCAAAGGGCGATGGACCATCTGCGGTATTCCGGCCTTCCCCTTGAAGAACAGCGCGCGGCGTTTCTCGCCATCGTGTCTGCCGACCCGCTGTTATGCGACGCGGTGGCGCGGGCTCGCACGCTCGACCTGCCGGACTGGCTGGTGGTATCCGGCGCTCTCTACAACAGCATCTGGAACCACCTGACCGGCAAACCGTCGGGCTACGGCATCAGGGATGTTGATCTTTTCTACTTCGATGACAGCGACCTGTCCTATGAGGCCGAGGACGCGGTGATCCGCCGGGCGGAGAAGCATTTCGAGGGGCTGGCGTTGCCGGTCGAGGTGCGCAACCAGGCGCGGGTGCATCTGTGGTATCCGCAGAAGTTCGGACGGCCGTGCCCGCGCTATTCGAGCGCCAGCGAATCCGTCAGCCATTTTGCCTCGAAGACGCACGCCGTCGGGGTTCGATACGACGCTGACGGGCAGCTCGAGATCGTGGCACCGTTTGGTCTTGACGACATTTTCTCGTTTCGCATCACGCCGAACCGGGTGATGGACAATCAGCGCACGCATGAGGCGAAGGGTAAGCGTGCAAGGGAGAACTGGCCGGAGATTAGTGTCGAGCCTTGGTAAAAATGTCGGCAGGGCAGAGGGGGGCGCTTCACGTCAGCGTCCCCATCTTCTGCACCGCGCTGCGTACGAAAAAGGGGCGCGCGGCGCCCCTTCCGATTACTCACCAGTTTTCAACCATTCACCAGCGTGAGCTCCTTCTCCGCATAGCGCCTACCGACCACCTTGTCGGGCGACAGCGCGTCACCAATCGCCTGCACCTCGACCGCGCTCAGCGCGATCCCGGCAGCCGCCGCATTCTGCTCCAGATGGCGTATCCTTCTCGCGCCGGGGATCGGCACGATGAAATCGCCCTGGTGCAGCACCCAGGCCAGCGCCAGTTGGGCCGAAGTTACCCCCTTTTCAGCTGCCAGCTTTTCCAGCGTCGCGATGACAGCGGCGTTGGCTTCCATCGCCTCGGCCTGGAAGCGCGGCAAGGTCCGGCGCCAGTCGTCGTCGCTCAGCGCCTCGGGCTTGGCGATCGTGCCGGTCAGCAGGCCACGGCCGAGCGGGCTGTAGGGAACAAAACCGATGCCGAGTTCGCGGCAGACGGCGAACACCTCGTCTTCCGGGTCGCGGCTCCAGAGCGAATATTCGCTCTGCACGGCAGCAATTGGATGCACGGCATGGGCCCGGCGGATGGTCGCCGCACTCGCCTCCGACAGGCCGAGCGCGCGCACCTTGCCCTCGCGCACCAGCTCGGCCATGGCACCGACCGTGTCCTCGATCGGCACGTTGGGGTCGACACGGTGCTGGTAGTAGAGGTCGATCACATCCGTGCCGAGCCGCTTCAGCGACGCCTCGGCGACCGCCTTGACGTGCTCGGGGCGGCTGTCGACGCCGGCCATGCGGTCGAGGCCTGTACCTTCCTCCAAAATCCTGAAGCCGAATTTTGTCGCGATCGTCACCTTGTCACGCGCGGACTTCAGCGCTTTGCCGAGCAGGATCTCGTTCTCGAACGGGCCATAGACCTCCGCCGTGTCGAAGAAATTGACGCCGATATCGATGGCGCGGTGCAGCGTGGCGATTGCGTCGGCTTCCGCCTGGCCGCCATAGGCGAAGCTCATGCCCATGCAGCCGAGGCCGACGGGATAGACGTTCAATTCAGTTCCTAGCTTGCGGGTTTGCATAACGCGTCTCCTTGTTGCGATGCGGCAGAAATAGCGCCTTGCCTTGTGTTCGATAATCGGCTCTCATTTGCACGGGCTGTTCTAAAAGATAGATCAATGAATCGCGCGCATCTTTCCCAACTGGCCGTGCTGGCAACCGTTGCCCAATGCGGCAGCTTTCGCGGCGCGGCCAGGGAATTGGCCATCGCGCCTTCGGCGGTCAGCCATGCGGTGTCCAGCCTAGAGGCGCGGCTTGGCGTTCGGCTGCTGGCGCGCAGCACACGCAGCGTCGCGCCGACCGAAGAAGGTGCGCAGTTGCTGGAACGGCTGCGACCGGCGCTGTCGGAGATCGATCTGGCGCTGGAGACGGCAATCGAGACACGCGACCGGCCGGCCGGCAATCTGCGCCTGACCGTGCCGCGCACCGCAGCCCATTTGGCGCTGACGCCACGGCTGGGCGCCTTTGCGTCGGCCTATCCCGATATCGTGCTGGAGATCGTCATCGAGGACCGTTTCACCGACGTGGTGGAAGGGGGCTTCGATGCTGGCGTCAGGCTAGGCGAGAGCCTGCAGCGCGACATGATCGCGGTGCGCATCGGGCCGGACCTTCGCGGCGCGGTGGTCGGCGCCCCGGTCTATTTCGAGGTCAACCCCAAGCCGCGTCACCCGCGCGACCTGGCTGACCACCGCTGCATCCGCTTCCGCTTCTCCAGCGGCATCCTCTACCGCTGGGAGTTCGAGAGAGGCCGCGAGGCGATCGAGATGGCGGTGGAGGGACCGCTGATCCTCGACGAGGACCATTTGATCGCCCAGGCGGCGGTCGACGGCGCTGGGCTCGCCTTCGTCTTTGAGGATTATGTCCGCGCGCCGCTCGCCGACGGCAGGCTGATCCGTGTGCTGGAGGACTGGTGCCCCTCCTTCGACGGCTTCTTCGTCTATTATCCGAGCCGCCGGCAGATGCGCCCGGCGCTCAGGGCGTTTGTCGATTTCTTCAAGGTGAGTGGATAGAGCGGGCTCGCTCGCCCCGGTAGGTCGGCTGAGGGACGGGGTGGGTAGCGCCCTACGAGACCCCCACCCCGCTTCGCAAAATCCGCTTCGCGGCATTTGCTGCGCGACCCTCCCCACAAGGGGGAGGGTGAAGCGCGCTGGAAGAAAGCCGAACCAACATTCGTTCACTCCCCATGCAAACATCGATCACCAACAGCGCCACCCGCTATGGCTGGGGCGCGATCCTTCTCCACTGGCTGATTGCGCTCATTTTCATCGGCCAGTTCGGGCTCGGCTTCGTCATGGTGCGGTTGACCAGCCAGCGCACCGCCTTCGAGCTGATCCAACTGCACAAATCCTTCGGCTTCCTGCTGCTCGGGCTTGTGTTGCTGCGCATCGCCTGGCGTCTTGGCAATGCAACGCCGGCGCTGCCGCGCTCGGTCGGAACCCTGGAGCGTCGGGCAGCACCGTTGGCCCATCTTGCGCTCTACGCGTTTCAGCTTGCCTTGCCCTTGTCCGGCTGGGCGCTGGTGTCGGTCTCGATGCTGGAGATCCCCAGCCTGCCGTTCAACCTGTTCGTCATGCCGAACCTGCCGCTGGCCGAATCGGATGGTGCCGAGAGCTTCTGGGCGGCTGCACATTGGTATCTCGCCTATGCCGGCATGACGCTTGTGGCTCTCCACGTCGCGGCGGCGCTGCGGCATCATTTCCAGCTCAGGGATGGCGTGCTCACGCGCATGGTCACGCCTTCGTCAGATTCGGAATAGAGCGAGCGGTTCATTCGTTCATGGAGTGAGGGCGCAAGAAATGCGCTGCCTCCAACAAGGAACATCCCCATGTACACGCGCATCCTCGGATTTGCGGCGGTCGCCGCTTGCCTTGCCATGCCTGTTTCTGCGGCCGTCGCGCTGGGTGACGCCGCCGGCAGCTATTCGATCAGCCCGGCCCGCTCCAGCATCCCCTTCTCCCTCGGCAAGGTCGGCGGCGGCGGCCTCAATGGC
>NZ_RZQE01000497.1:0-4191 GCF_004022955.1 Mesorhizobium sp. M7A.F.Ca.US.002.01.1.1
GCTGGTGAATGTCGCGACACTGACAACCATTTCATTCCCGGAATTTTTCGTCGCTTATATGCTCGCCTACCTGGTGATCTCGCGCGACACGTTCATCGGATCCGATTTCGCTCAAACGCTGCCTCATTGGCTCACTGTCTCGCTGAACTGGGCGCTCAATGCGGTTCCCAAATTTCCGACATTGTCGAATGTGAACGATCAGACGCCATTTTGGGAGCATCTCTGGAAAGTCGCCCTGCCGGCAATCACCCTTACGCTTGTAATCGTGGCCCACATGATGCGCATGACCCGAGCGGCCATCATCAACATGCTGTCAAGCCCCTACATCGATATGGCGCGCCTCAAGGGAATGTCCCCGATGGTGATCGTGCTGAGGCATGCCCTGCCCAATGCCTGGGCTCCGATCGTCACTGTGGTCGCGTTCAATCTGGCGTATCTCATCGTCGGAGTGGTCGTGGTCGAGGTCGTGTTCGTTTACTCCGGCATCGGCCAGCTGATGGTTGACGCGGTAAAATCCAGGGATGTTCCGGTTGTCCAGGCCTGCGCCCTGATTTTCGCCGCGACTTATATCCTTCTCAACCTGCTAGCCGACATTATTTCCATCGCCACCAATCCCAGGCTCTTGCACCCACGATGACCAGATCCGAATCTGTCGCGGAGCTTCAGAGGCTGAGGCGCTCGCGTGCCACCCGGGCGAAAACTGCGCTGAAGAAGGCACCGTTCAGCGCGTGGTTCGGCATCGTCGTGATCCTCGGCTACGTCTTTGTTGCGGTCTTCGCGCACTGGATAGCCCCATATGGCGAGACGCAGGTTTTCAGCGAAGCCTTCGCGCCGTGGAGCCAGGAGTTCAAACTGGGAACCGATCAGCTCGGCCGCGACATGCTCACCCGCTTGATCTACGGTGCGCGCAACACCATCGCTATAGCGGTCGCGACCACGTTGCTGTCCTTCGCGGTCGGCGTCTCGCTCGGCCTTCTTGCCGCATTGTACAGGGGGTGGCTCGACCAGATCTTGTCACGTGCGGTGGACGTGCTGATGTCAATCCCGAGTCTGATCTTCGCGCTGGTGCTGCTGACGATCTTCGGCTCTTCGATCACGAGCCTGATTGTCATCATTGCGCTTCTCGATTCCACCCGGGTCTTTCGGCTTTCTCGCGCCGTCGGGCTTAACGTGGCGGTGATGGAATATGTCGAGGTGGCAAGATTACGCGGCGAGGGACCAAAATGGATCATCGCCAAGGAAATCCTTCCCAATGTCATGCCGCCACTGGTCGCCGAGTTCGGCTTGCGATTCTGCTTCGTGTTCCTGACAGTCGCGGCGCTGTCGTTTCTCGGCGTCGGTATTCAGCCGCCGACGGCCGATTGGGGATCAATGGTGCGCGAGAACGCGACCCTGATCACCTACGGCGACGTCACCCCGCTACTTCCGGCCGGCGCGATTGCTCTCCTTACCGTGTCCGTGAATTTCGTTGTGGACTGGTTCCTGCACGCAACAAGCGGGTTGCGGGATGAAAAGTAGCGGTCCAGGCTCACGCGAAAAAGGCAAGGATCTACTTCAAATCCGCAATCTGCATGTGGAGGGGTTCTCGGACGAGCGCTGGCATCCGATTGTCCGCGGGATCGATCTGACGCTGAAGCGGGGCGAGGTTCTTGGCCTGATCGGCGAATCAGGCGCCGGCAAGTCCACCATTGGCCTTGCCGCAATGGGTTATGCCAAGCCGGGCTGCCGGATCATGCAAGGCTCGGTCCTGTTCGACGGGATTGATCTTCTGGCAGTCAATGAAAAAGGGCGCCGTCGCCTCAGGGGCTCCCGCATTGCCTATGTCGCACAAAGCGCGGCTGCCTCTTTCAATCCGGCACATCGGCTCTTGGAACAAACCGTCGAAACAGCGGTGGCGCATGGAATTGCCGGCCGGGAAGAGGCGAACCGGAGCGCCGTCGATCTTTATCGACGCCTTCAACTCCCAGAACCGGAGACCATAGGCTTTCGCTATCCTCATCAGGTCTCCGGCGGGCAGTTGCAACGGGCAATGACAGCGATGGCAATGGCTTGTCGTCCGGACCTCATAATATTCGACGAGCCAACAACCGCGCTCGACGTGACCACGCAGGTTGAAGTTCTAGCTTCCATTCGCAACATCGTGGAGGAATTCAGCACCGCTGCAATCTACGTGACGCATGACCTGGCGGTGGTGGCGCAAATGGCGGATCGTATCATGGTTCTGCGCCACGGACGCACCGTGGAGGAGGCTGATACACGCCAGATGCTGGCCTCGCCCAGCCAAGAATATACCAAAACGCTCTGGGCCGTACGCAAGCTCGACAAGCCCGAAGTTCCAGCCGATGACTATCTGCTGACGATAGACAACGTTACCGCGGCCTATGCAGGAAAGGTCAAGGTGCTCCAGGATGTCTCCATCAAGGTTCCGCGCGGAAGAACCGTGGCTGTGGTCGGCGAATCCGGTTCGGGCAAATCGACGCTCGCGCGAGTCGTCACCGGTCTCTTGCCGCCAATTTCAGGTTTGATTTCTTTTGCCGGGCAGCCCCTTTCCACGAGCCTGAAGACGCGGCCGAAGGAGGTCCTGCGCCGCATGCAGATGATTTACCAAATGCCCGACAACGCCCTGAATCCGCGCCAGACGGTCGAAGAAATCATAGCTCGGCCGCTCGAATTCTACCTCGGCCTAAAGGGCGCGCAGAAGGATCGCCGGATCTGCGAACTTATGCACATGGTCGAGATGAGCGAGGATTTTCTGGAACGCCTGCCTGGCGAGCTATCGGGCGGCCAAAAGCAACGCGTCTGCATTGCCCGGGCGTTGGCAGCCGATCCAGAGCTTATCATCTGTGACGAGATCACGTCCGCGCTCGACCAGATCGTCCAAGAGGAAATCCTCAAGCTTCTCATGCGCCTGCAGCGTGAACTCGAAATGAGCTACATCTTCATTACCCACGACATTGCTACCGTAAGGGCGATAGCCGACCAAATCGTTGTCATGCACCAGGGCAAAGTCGTTGAACAGGGACTGAAGAGCCAAGTTCTCACACCTCCCCATGCCGCTTACACCGAACGGCTTTTGTCGTCCGTACCGGAAATGGATCCGGACTGGCTTACAAGGCTGCTGGCCAGCCGGAAAGTCTGACAGGGGGACCCCGTCCACCTAGGCCCCTGGCATCCTTCCACGTGCTTTGAAGGGCATGATCGTGCTCCGCTTCAATCGGGCTGGCCAGCCCGACAAACGGAGCTAACCATTTTACCGTTTCGCCGCTAAGAAAGCTGGCGACCCAGGAGATCTCGGTATTAGCTCACGAACAGCAGCTTCTGTTTGCTTAAAAGAAGCGCTCTGAGGCACATCAGAGCTACGACGCAGTCCCTGTGATGTATGCTTTTTGGAAGCGGCTGCTAATCTCTCAATGACCAAGATTGGGCAGCAAAGCTGCCAAGGGGTGTAAGATAAATGCAGCCAGCGAATGGGTGGCCTAGCTTCTTGACTCAATTTGGGCGAACCGCCTCGTAACCAGTTAATAAATAACGTCGGGTTAGTCGCGCTGTCTGCAATCCGGGTGGCGAACGAGGATCAAGGAAGGAACAAGGGGGCCGTGCCCAAGTTCGGGGCATGTACCACCGCCGCCGATGAACTCGAGCGGCTGCGCAGCAACAACCGAGGCACGGGATCATGACCGTTCAGATTCGACTTTCCGAGATCGACCACGCCAGGCGCGAAGATCATGGCGACGGTGCCTGGAGCATCGCACCGGACCTGGGTTATTTGCGGCTGGCAATCGTCAATGTCGTGTTCTTCGGCGCACCGCGCAGCGGAGATCGGAACTGGGTGCTAATAGATACGGGGTTGCCGACGTCGAGAAGCAGTATTCTTGCGGTCGCGGAAAAGCGGTTTGGCACCAACGCACGGCCTGCCGCGGTTATCCTGACACACGGCCATTTTGACCATGTGGGAACGGTTCTGGACCTCGCGAATAGGTGGGAGGTGCCCGTCTTCGCGCATCGACTCGAGCGGCCCTATTTGGACGGAACTGAATGTTATCCGGCACCGGATCCCTGGGTCGGGGGCGGACTGATGGCGCTGCTTTCGCCGCTCTTTCCACGCGGGCCGATCGATCTTGGCAACCGATTGGAACTCTTGCCCGCCGACGGATCGGTCCCCGGAATGCCCGGATGGCAATGGCTGCACAC
>NZ_RZQE01000498.1:0-4176 GCF_004022955.1 Mesorhizobium sp. M7A.F.Ca.US.002.01.1.1
GAGCGGCATTGGGTGTCGAAGTCACGACCGGGACTTGCCAATCATGCCATGGCCGAGATCGCCTATGAAGCGCTGTCGACGGTCGGGCCGCCGCGCTGGGACGAAGACGCCAAGGCAGTCGCGCGCGAAATACAGGTCAATGCCGGGCGCATGGCGAGCGACGAGCCGTTCATCGAAGAGCTGGAGCGCCTGATCGAGCCGCAGGCGGCGGAAGCGATCCTGCGCCGCGACCTGCCGCCCTCGCAGGTCAATTCGACCTCCGACGATTACACCGACATGAGCTGGCACACGCCGACGGCGCGCTTCTATGTCGCCCGCCCGGCACTGCGTTCGGAGACCGGCTATCCCTATCCAGCCTGGGTGATGAATGCGCTGGGCGGTATTTCGGCCACGATCGACCCGATGGTGGCCTGCGCCTCCCGCACGATCGCGCTTGCCGCCCTTCGCCTGCTGGAAGACCAGACTGCCCGCGAAGCGGCGATGGACGAGTTCGTTACCCGCACCGGCGGCGGCATCGGCGGTTCGAACTGGATCGCACCGCTTTGCGACTACGAGCCGCCGATCGGGTTTCGCTGGCCAGAATATGTCACCACCCCGCGTGGACGCGACTGGTGGATACCGAGCAATCAGACACCCCCAAGTCACCTCACGAGGAGCATCCCATGACCGTTCATGACCGCATTGTCGCCGAGCCGTTTTCGCTGCAGCGCCGCAACCCCGCCGGCGGCACCAAGCCGCTGACCGCCTGGGGTTTTGCCAACGAGACCGACGTGCTGACCGACGTCCTGCTCGGCTCGCCCAATTTCCTGCGTCATCTGTCGACCAGCTCGCTGTCGCGCAAGCACCTGCGCGAGGCGCCCTGCAACGTGCAGATCGCGCAGGCACAGCACAAGGACCTGGTCGCCGCCTACGAGCATTTCGGCGTCAACATCCACTGGCACGAGCCGACGCCCGAGCTGCCGATGCAGGTCTATTCCCGCGATTCCAGCGTCATGACGCCCTACGGCGCCTTCATCACCGCCATGGCCAACTGGTGGCGGCGCGGCGAGAACTATGCCGCGATCCGCACCTACGAAAAACTCGGCATCCCGATCTACGACATGGTCACGGCTGGTACCTTCGAGGGCGGCGACTTCAACGTCATCGAGGACGGCGTCGTGCTGATAGGCTGCGGCGGCGCGCGCACGCAGGAGGAAGGTGCGCGCCAGGTGCAGGCCTGGTTCGACAAGGAAGGCTGGGAAACCCGCATCGCTTTCATCGACGAATATTACGTCCATATCGACCTGATGGTGGTGCCGATCGCCGAAAAACTGACCGCCGTCTGCCTTGCCTGCACCGAGCCCGGCATTGTCGACTGGCTGAAGGGCAAAGGCCACGAGATCATCGACGTGCCGTTCCAGGACACGATGGCGCTCGGCTGCAACTTCATGTCGCTGGGCAAGGACCGCGTGATCGCGCCGACCTCCAGCCAGTCGCTGATCGGCCAGCTCAAGGCCCGCGGTTTCGAGGTCGCGGCCGTCGACATGAGCGAGATTTCGAAGACCGGCGGCGGCATCCACTGCATGGCGCAGGCGCTGAAGCGCGAACCGGCCTGAGCCGGCTCGCCCCTCAGCAACAAACCCGATACTGTGTCTTCGCTGCCCTTGTGAGTGCTGGAAAAATGGAGGAATAGTCTTGCGGAATGCATCGCCCTGAAATTGCCGGTTTGCGGTACTCAGGTCGTGCAATTGCTAGCCGGATTCCGAATGGCCAGTCCCGAACCGCGCAAGAGAAGAGGTCCGATCGCCGCCCGGCTGCTGGCGCTCGACGCGTGGATCGATTCCTCGCTCTACGAGATCGGCTTCAAGGCGCGCCAGTTCTGGGAATCGGCGACGATCTTCTCGCGGCGCTTCCGCGTCAACGGCTGGCGCCGTGGCATCATCGAAGTGTTGAGCGAAGGTTTTACGCTCGGCGCCGGCGGCATCGTGGTGATGCTGGCGCTGGCCATTCCGGCTTTCCAGGATACGGCCGGCGACTGGCGCGCCCAGGGCGACTTCGCCGTCACCTTCCTCGACCGCTATGGCAACGAGATCGGCCAGCGCGGCATCATCCAGCGCGATTCCGTGCCGGTCGACGAGATGCCCGATCACGTCATCAAGGCGGTGCTTGCTACCGAGGATCGCCGCTTCTTCGATCACTACGGCATCGATGTGCTCGGCCTTTCCCGCGCCATCTTCGAGAATGTGCGGGCCAATTCCGTCGTTCAGGGCGGCTCGAGCATAACCCAGCAGCTGGCCAAGAACCTGTTCCTCACCAATGAGCGCACGCTGGAGCGCAAGATCAAGGAAGCCTTCCTGTCGCTGTGGCTCGAGGCCAATCTGTCGAAGAAGGAAATCCTGCAGCTCTATCTCGATCGAGCCTACATGGGGGGCGGTACGTTCGGCATCGAGGCGGCCGCCGATTTCTATTTCGGCAAGAGCGTCAAGGATCTGAACCTCGCCGAGGCGGCGATGCTGGCCGGGCTGTTCAAGGCGCCGACCAAATATGCGCCGCACATCAACCTGCCGGCAGCGCGCGCACGCGCCAATGTGGTGCTGTCCAACCTTGTCGATTCCGGCTTCATGACCGAGGGCCAGGTTCTGCAGGCAAGACTGCATCCGGCCGACGTCGTCGACCGCGGCGAGCAGAAAAGTCCGGACTATTACCTCGACTGGGCATTCGACGAGGTCAAGAAGATCGCCAAACCGGGCCAGCACTCGCTTGTTGCCCACACCACCTTCGACGCGAACATCCAGAAGGCAGCGGAAGAATCGGTGGAGTTCCACCTGCGCCAGTTCGGCAAGGAGTACAACGTCACCGAAGGTGCCGTCGTCGTCATCGAGACCAACGGCGCCGTGCGCGCCATCGTCGGCGGCCGCGACTATGGCGCCAGCCAGTTCAACCGCGCCACCAAGGCGCTGCGCCAGACCGGCTCGTCATTCAAACCCTATGTCTATGCAACGGCGATGGAACACGGCTTCACGCCCAACTCCATCATCTCCGGCGGCCCGATCAGCTGGGGGTCCTGGTCGCCGCACAATTACAGCGGCGGATCGGCGGGCAATGTAACTCTGATCATGGCTATGGCCAAATCGATCAACACCGTGCCGGTTCGGCTGGCCAAGGATCACCTTGGCATCGGGCCGATCAAGGCCATGGCCGAGGCGATGGGCGTGGAATCGCCGCTCGAAGCGCACAAGACGATGGTGCTGGGCACCTCGGGCATGACGGTGATGGACCAGGCGACGGGCTACAGCGTGTTCGCCGACAACGGTTTCGTCGGCTTCCGGCACGGCATCAGCCAACTCGTCACCCGCACCGGCGAGGTGGTTTATGATTTCGCCAAGGATGCGCCGCCGCCACACCGGGTGTTGTCGGAGCAGGCGCTGAAATCGATGAACACCATGCTGGCGGCAGTACCGGTGATGGGCACGGCGCGGCGGGCCCAACTTCCCAACATCGTCGTCGCCGGCAAGACGGGCACGACGCAATCCTACCGCGACGCCTGGTTTGTCGGCTTCACCGGCAACTACACGGCGGCAGTATGGATGGGCAATGACGATTTCACGCCGACCAAGAACATGACCGGCGGCTCGCTGCCTGCGATGGTATGGCAGCGCCTGATGGTCTATGCGCACCAGAACATCGACCTCAAGCCGATCCCGGGCATCGACAAGCCCTTCGTCGACGAGGAGATCGCTGCCAAGGCCGAGGAAGCACAGAAGAAGAGCGACGCGCAGGCGGTGGCCGATGCAGCCGCCGAACGGCCGCCGGTGCTGTCCAGCCGCACGACGCAGACGCTGCGGGACATGACCAGCCTGTTCCAGTCGGCGCCCGTCCTCAATACGCCTCAACCGCCGGAGACGCTGTCGGCGCTGTGATGGCGCGCCTGGAACACCCCTCATCCGACCGAGCTTCGCTCGGCCACCGTCTCCCGCAGGGGGAGAAGGAAGAGGCGGCTGCAATTCTACATCGGCCCGCTTGCCACAAGGCCCTGCGCCGCGATATCCCCGAGCGGCAACTCTTCGGTGTCCCCGGCCCTTCATGCTCAAAACTGCCTTCCTGACGTTGCTTTCGCTTGCCATAGCCATCATCGGCGGTGGCGGCAGCGTCTGGCATGCGCTGAAAGTCCAGGATGGCGTCGGCGCCATCCGGATC
>NZ_RZQE01000499.1:0-4169 GCF_004022955.1 Mesorhizobium sp. M7A.F.Ca.US.002.01.1.1
GCGCGTCGGCGGGCTGACCAAGGACAAGATTGTCGGCATTGACGGCGTCGGCTGACCGTCAGGCCGCCAGGACTTCCGGCACCCGCATCGCCGGCGGGGTGTTGCGGCTCCGGCCGGTCCGCACCACGCCGTCGATGACGACCATTCCAATGCCTGGAAGATTGCCGAGCGCCACGCTGTCGAGCAGCCCGTCGCCGGCGCCGCCGATCGCCTGATCCATGAAGATCAGGTCGGCGGCGCGACCGACCTCGATCAAACCGCGATCGTCCAGTCCGCGCACGCGCGCCGTGTTGCCGCTGGCAAGGCAGAACGCCACTTCCGGTGCAATACCGCCCAGCGAAGCCAGCATGGTCAGGGTTCGCAGGATGCCGAGCGGCTGCACGCCGGATCCGGCCGGGCTGTCGGTGCCGAGGATGACGCGCGAAAGTTCGCCGCGCTGCCTTGCCAGGTCGAGCACGAACAGTCCGGTGCGCAAATTGCCGTTATGGACGATTTCAAGCGCCCTCGAACCCTTCTCGCAGATCTGACGTATTTCCGCCTCGGGCAGGGCGGTTGGCCCGCCATTGACGTGGGCGACGATGTCGGCGTCGACCTCCAGCACGACATCCGCGCCGATGCGGCCGGAGCCGGGCAGCGACGGGCCGCCCGTGTGGGTCATCGAGGTCATGCCGTATTTGCGCGCCCAGGCGATCATCTTCCGGCCGGTCGGCCCATCCTTGACGCCGCCAAGCCCGACTTCGCCGACAAGCGTCACGCCGGCCTCGGCGAGACTGCGGAAGTCTTCCTCGGTAAGGCCGGGTTCCAGGATCGGTGCCCCGGCCAGGATCTTCATGCCGTTCGGACGGAAGTTGGAGAAGGTGCGCTGCGCCGCGATCGCCAACGCCTTCAGCCCGACAAGATCGCGCGGTCGGCCCGGTGTGTGGACCTCGCCAGCCGAAATGATCGTGGTGACGCCGCCATGCACGGTCGAATCCATCCAGCCGATCTGGTTCTGCCGGGGCGTCCAGTCGCCGGCCACCGGATGGGCGTGGTTGTCGATAAGACCCGGCGCGACCGCACAGCCCATCGCATCGATGATCGTCGCCGCGCTGCCGCCATCAATGTCGCCTGCCTTGCCAATGCCTGATATGCGTCCATCGCTCACGACGATGGTGTCGGCGTCGATGATCGGTTGTGCGAGATCGCCGCTCAGCATGAGACCGATATTGCGGACGACGAGCGTGTTGGCAGACGACTGGAGGTCGGACGACACCGGTTCTCACTTTTGCTGTTATGGAAAAAAGGACTGGACGAGGCTTATTTGCCGCCGTCGCCATTCGTTGGATCGTCGTCATTGATGCGCTGGAGCAGGCGAAGCAGCGTCGCCTGCTCAGCCGGGGAGAGCGGCGACAGGAACCGCCGCCCGACCTCGACGCTGCGTTCGAGCCGCTCCAGCGTATAGTCGGTCCCTTTGCTGGTCAGCGCGATCATCGTCAGGCGTTGGTCGGTTTCGGAGGCGCTGCGCGTGATCAGCCCGTGTTTGAGCAGTTTACGCATGACGATGCTGATGGTCGACGGGTCCATCGCCGTCAGCCGGCCGAGATGGTTCTGCGAGACTTCGCCATGCTTGAGGATCGTGGCGAGCGCCGCGAATTGCGTTGGCGAAAGGTCTTCGCCGGCCATGACCTGCTGGAAGCGCAGTGTCGCGCGCTGATGCGCCCGGCGGATGACGTGCGCCGGGTGACGGTCCAGTTCATAGCCGGTCTCGGCGTATTGCTGCAGCACTTGCTCGCGGCTCGGGGGTGCATCGCCGCTCGGCGTTTTCGAGGTCGCGCCTTTTTCGGATTGCGGTTTCTTTTCAGTCGTCACACCGGACTCCTATCGCCGCTGTCTCGGATGTCGCCGGTTTGGAAAAGCTCAAGCCGCGACCTCCGCTGGTTGAAGCGACGTCCCGTCGCGGAGGGCTGCGACGACATCAGCCGAATCGCTGACCACGCCGAAATGGGTCGCTATGTCGTAGAGCGAGCTTTCCTGCTCGCGGGGTCCCGTTGCTGCGCAGCAATCGCTTGGCACCACCACCTCATAGCCCTGGAAAAAGGCGTCATGGACGGTCGAGCGCACGCAGATGTTGGTGACCACGCCGAAAATGACCAACTGGTCGACCTGCATGTCTTTCAGCGTCAGGTCGAGGTCGGTTTGAAAGAAGGCCGAGTAGCGCCGCTTGATGACATGGATCTCATCATCGCGGGCGCCGAGATCCTCGATGATCTCCGGCCCCCAGCTTCCATCCAGGCAATGCGGTGTGCGCTTCAGCCATTCGCGCTCGCGTCGCATGCCCGGCCGGTGGCTGTCATGGACCCAGATCACCGGCACGCCGGCGGCGCGCGCGGCCTCGATCACGGCCAGTTGCGGCGCGACCAGCGTCTCGTACCCAGGCAGGACCATGGCCCCGCCGGGCTTGCAGAACTCATTGACCATATCGATGACGATAACGGCTGCACGGCGTGGATCGAGGCGCACCGCATCATCGTGCCGATGTGAGGAAAAACTGTCCACGGACATGGCGAGCTCCTTTGACCGATCGTTGATGCTCATACAAAAAACCCTAGTGGATGCCAAGTCAATCCCGTTCGACGCAAAGCGTGCTGGTCGGCCTTGCGCACCGCGCTCCGACAAGCGTATGCGCTATTTGCCCATCGCGAAATGGCCTTGACAACGCTTGTCAGGCATGTGCTCGATTTGTATGACCATCAATGATATTCAAGCCGCTGAATTGCGGAGCCGAGGCCGAGATATGAAAACCATCGTCACCGGAGCCAGCGGCCTGCTTGGCCGCCATGTGGCCGAGGCTCTGGTTGCGGCCGGCCACGATGTGCTTGGTGTCGATGCCGTGGTACCGGGTGAGGTCGCATGGCGCCACGCAACCGCCGATTTGACCGATCTGGGATCGACACTGCAGCTGGTGCGCGATTGCGATGCCGTTGTGCATGTCGCGGCCATTCCGCGGCCGACCGGCCGGGCCGGCGGCGAGGTGTTCAAGACCAACATCGCGACCGCCTACAATGTGGTCGAGGCAGCCGCCATGGCCGGCGCTAGGCGCTTCATCTATGCCTCATCCTTCAGCGTCTTCGGCTATCCCTTTTTCGAAAAACCTGTGCGGCCGCCCTATCTGCCGGTCGACCTGGACCACCCGGCCGGCGCGCAGGATCCGTACGGCCTGTCGAAATGGCTGGGCGAGGAAATCGTCGACGCGGCGGTGCGCCGCGGCGCCTTTTCGGCGGTCAGTATCCGCATGCCGTGGATCCAGACGCCGGGTTCAGTTTTCGAGGGCGTCGGGCCGCGCCGCGCCACGGCCGACAGTGCCCGCGACCTGTGGGCCTATCTCGACGCGCGCGACGCCGGGCAGGGCTTCCTGCGGGCGCTTGAATGGCAAGGCGACGGCCATCTGCGCGTCCTGCTCAGCGCCGCCGACACCTTCATGGAAGAGGAAACCGAAGCGCTCGTGCGCCGGGTCTATCCCGATGTCGCTCTATCGCGGCCGATCGCCGGCTTTGGCGCCGTGCTCGACACGGTCCATGCGCGCGAAACGATCGGCTTCGAACCACAATATTCATGGCGTTCCTATCCAAAGCCGGAGACCGGGGGATGAAACGATTCGACCAGAAGAAGATCCTTGTCACTGGCGGCGCCGGCGCGATCGGCGGCGCGGCGGTGCGGCGTTTCCTTGACGAAGGCCCGCGCGTCGCCATTGTCGATCGCAATGGCGCGGCGGCGCAGCAACTGGCTCGCTCACTGGGTGAAAACGCCATTGCCATCGAAGCCGACGTCAGCGATGAAGCGGATGTGCGGCGCGCCGTCGAGGCGACCGTCGAGACGTTCGGCGGCCTCGACGCGGTGTTCAACAATGCCGGCATTTCCGGCGTCGTCGCTCCCGTTCACGACCTGCCGGTCGAGGACTGGGATACGACCATCCGTATCAATCTGCGCGGTATCTTCCTCGTCCTGCAGGCATCGCTTCGGGCGATGATCAAGGCGGGGACCGGTGGCTCGATCGTCAACATGGGCTCATCCATGGCCGGTTGGGACGTCCTTTCGGGCGGTGCCGGCTATGTCGCTTCCAAACACGGCGTGGTCGGCCTGACGCGGGTTGCGGCGCTCGATGCCGCGCCCTACGGCATACGCGTCAATGC
>NZ_RZQE01000049.1:0-14535 GCF_004022955.1 Mesorhizobium sp. M7A.F.Ca.US.002.01.1.1
ACGCAGGACCAAGACGCAGTGACGGTGCGCCAGCTCGCCGGCGCCATCGCTGCCGTATCGGTTACCTCGACGAAATACTTCCACGCCAATTCGGCGGCGGGCGACTCGCTCGCGGTCGGCGCGGAATCGGTCGCGGTCGGCCCGACGACTGTCGTCAACGGCGACAATGGCATCGGCATCGGCAATGGCGCCATCGTCGACCTGACAGCGCCCGGCGGAACGGCCATCGGCCAGAACGCCCATGTGTTGCTGGCCGACGGCCTGGCGCTCGGCACCAATTCGCTGGCGTCCGGTGTCCAGTCGGTGGCGCTCGGCGCCGGCGCCCAGAGCACCTTCATCAACAGCGTGGCGCTCGGTGCGCAATCCATCACCACGGTCGGCGCGCAGGCCGGCTACACGGCCTTCGCGCTCGCCGGTCCGCAGACCTCGGTCGGCGAGGTGTCGATCGGCGCCGCCGGGGCCGAACGCAAGCTGACCAATGTCGCAGCGGGTTCGGCCGATACCGACGGCGTCAACGTCTCGCAGTTGCGCGGCGTGACGAAAAACGTCACCGACCTGTTCGGCGGCGTTACCACGATCAATCCCGACGGCTCGATCACCGGCCCGACCTACACTATCCAGGGCAACAACTACTCGACCGTCTATGACGGCCTGACGGCCGTCGACAATGCCCTGACCACCATCAGCAATGGCGGCGGCATCAAATACTTCCACGCCAATTCGACGCTGGCCGACAGCATCGCCGGCGGCACCAACGCGGTGGCGATCGGGCCGGAAAGCGTGGCGAGCGGCGCCGAGAGCGTGGCTGCGGGCCATGGCTCGACGGCTACCGGGGCGGGCGCCGTCGCGCTCGGCCAGGGTGCGCATGCCAACAACGCCAACGATGTGGCGCTCGGCTCCGGCTCGGTGACGCAGACAGCCGTCGGCACCTCCAGCACCGTCATCGGCGGCAAGACCTACACCTTCGCCGGAACGACTCCGACCGGAACCGTCAGCGTCGGCGATGCCGGCGCCGAGCGGACGATCACCAACGTCGCCGCCGGGCGCGTCGATGCCGGCAGCACGGATGCGATCAACGGCTCGCAGCTCTACGCCACCAACACGGCGATCGAGGATTTGAAAGCCGGCGTCGGAAACCTCACCCAGAACGCGGTGACCTATGACGCCCCGGGCGGCGTCAAGTCGAACACCATCACGCTGCAGGGTGGCGACGTCAACGCGCCGGTCGTCATCTCCAATGTCGGCCCCGGCGTCAAAGGGACCGATGCGGTCAATGTCGACCAGATGAACCAGGGCCTGACCGCCGGCAAGAGCTATACGGACAACCGCGTGGCTTACGCTATCGATACGTCCAACGACTACACCGACAAGGTAGCCGCCACGACCCTGCAGCAGGCCAACGACTATACCGACCAGAAGCTCGGCCAGCTCAATTCGGACATCAACGGCATCCGCGACGAGGCCCGGCAGGCGGCCGCGATAGGTCTCGCCGCCGCCTCGCTGCGCTACGACGACCGGCCCGGAAAGCTGAGCGTCGCGGCGGGTGGCGGCCTCTGGCGCGACGCAGGCGCCTTCGCCTTCGGTGCGGGCTACACCAGCGAGGACGGCCGCATCCGCGGCAATCTGTCGGGCACGGCAGCGGGTGGGCATGTCGGCGTCGGCGCCGGCATCAGCTTCACCTTGAACTGAGGCAGGGATGAAAGGACTTGTTGCCCTGACCTGCCTGGCGCTTTGCGGCGGCCTCGTGCCGGCCGCCGGGCAGGTCGCGTCGACCTACAGGATCAAGCCTTCGGACGTGGTGCTCCCGCCCGAGGTGAAGCTCGGAGACTACCAGCGCACCATACGCCCATTCGACAACTGGACGCTGATCTGCGACGAGAACCTCAAAGCCCGCAAGAAGGTCTGCAACGTCTCGCAGATCATCGAGGACGCGTCCGGCAAGATGGCCTTCAGCTGGTCGCTTGCCGCCACCCAGGACGGCAAGCCGTACATGATCCTGCGCACCGCCCCGAACGCCAGGAGCGATGGCCTGGTGTCCGTGAAATTCGATGGACAGAAGCAGCCGATCGACGTGCAGCTGAACGGCTGCAACGAAATGGTCTGTGTCGGCATGTTGCCGGTCGGCCCCGTCATGCGCCGGCAGATATCGCAGAACGCGACGCCGGCGATCTCCTACTCGACGGTCGATGGGCAGACGATCACCGTTACCGCAACGCTCAAGGGGCTGTCAGACGCCCTTTCACCACTCAAATAACCGAGGCGCCACCATGAGCCAGCAGGACCAGTTCACGTCCGCCAAACGCACTCCGAGCGTCGAGGCGGATCGGCAGAGGCGGGCCGAGCCCCCAAGGCGCTGGCCACGCGCGGCCGGATATTCACTGCTGGGATTGGTCGTGGCGGGGCTTGGCTTCGCCGCCGGGAATTACGCCGCGGTCGCCAATCTGGTCGGCGGCGCGACGGCCGCACCTGCAGCAACAGCGGCGGCCCCCGTGCTTCCGGACACGCCCTTCCTCGAGCATGTCAAGCAGGCCGGTGTGCAGGCCTGCTCGACCGTCTATCCAGTGCTCGGACAGATCCTGACGACCGGCACGAAATACAGCGTCAAATCCCTGTGGAACGACCAGGCCGCCGACAAGCACGCCATCCAGGCTTTTGTCGGCATGGACTATGCGTCGGAACGCTATAGCGGACCGGCCGCCGGCATCGTCTTCGCATCGCCCACCGCCACGGGTTGCGAAGGGGCGATGGTGCGGGTGGCGCCATTCGCCAGCCCGTGCGCCGACATCCCATCCATCCTGCCGCAGGGCAGCAAGATCACCGACCATCTCGGGCAGGTCGAGGTCTACGAGCTCGGCGGCAATGCCGGTGAAGCGCTTCTCCTGCCGACGGGCAAAAGCTGTGTGGTGATCTCCCTTGCTTCGGCGGCGAAGTAGGACGCGAAGCGAGTGAGGTCAAGGAAAGGATGCCGACCATGAGATTGCAGGCTTTGGCAGTTTTGGGCTTGACCTTGTTGTGGAGCGGACAAGTCGTCTCAGCCGACCTTGTGGCCCCATCGGAACCGCAACAGGAGGAAAAGGGCATATGGGCGGCCATTGCCTATTCGCAGGCCGATAGCAAATACGGCTTCTTCTGGGGCGCCGACAAGCGGCAGGAAGCGAAGGACATCGCACAGAAATATTGCGAGAACGCAGGCGGAAAGGCCTGCAACGTCGTCACCGTCTTCCGCAACCATCGCCATTGGAATGATGACGACGAGACCGGCTTTCCCTACAAGCACTGCGGTGCGCTTGCCGTGGCAGACAAAGTGGAGAACCGTTTCACGCCCTGGGGCGTGAACTCGGCCGAGACCCGTCGGGAAGCGGAGGATCTCGCTTTGCATGCCTGCGAGGCGACGGGAGAGAAATGCAAGATCCGCGAATGGGTCTGCACATGAAGCTTGGCCCGAAGGCCGTCTCCGCATGTGGGGCAATCCTGTTTTCGTTGATGTCACCGGCGTCCGCGCAGCAGCAGGTGGCGGCTGTCCCGGATGGACCCTCATCGCTGCGTGAGGTCTATCAGGACTGGAGCGTGACCTGTTCGGTACGGGAAAAGGCGAGAGTGTGCTCGCTTGCGCAAGACCAGGTCCAGCAGAACGGGCAGAGGCTTCTTGCCATGGAGATCGCGGCACGCCCGGACGGTTCGACGACGGCTACCCTGCTTCTGCCCTTCGGCATCCTCCTTGATCCGGGCGTGACGCTGCAGATCGACGATCAACCGCCGCTGTCCCCGCAGCGCTTCAGGACCTGCCTGCCGACGGGTTGCGTCTCCGTCTTTACGATCGATCGGCCGACGCTTGGAAAGCTGAGGGGAGGCTCGGTGCTGAAGCTCAATGTCACGACGGACGCCGAGACCCCGCTGAGCTTCCCTGTGTCGCTTCGCGGCCTGACCGCGGCGCTCGACCGCATGGTGGCGTTGAGCGCAAATTAGGGTGCGCGCTGACCAGCTTTTGGCCGCAGTGAGCCACATGAAGCGTACGCCGGCCGCCGCGATGGAGTATTTTTGGGCGCGGCATCCAAAGGGGCGTGCCTGAAAAGGGCTCAACTTCAGGTTGGATCATCGACAGCCGCTATCCGAACCGGCCATGATTCTGGCCATACCGGCCCACTGGCCTGCCGTTTTTTGTGCTTTCCCACTGAATGCGGCGTCCGGATACAACCGCAGCGAGCCGACGTTATGTGCTATTTTTGCTACATCTCGCAGCCTTGTTGCCCAAAAAGGCTATTTAGCGATCTCTAAATCAATAATCGCTCACATATTTCGTGAATCTGTGAATAATCCACCGACGGGCAGGCCTTGGCTTGGTTAGCGCTCTGAAAAGGACGCTGGGGAAACGTTAGGGTGGGATTAATGAATACGACAAACATGTCGACCATAGGCAGGCGCCTTGGTCTTTTGATGGCGGCCACCATGCTGACCTGCGGCAGTGCTCACGCGCTCACGCTCAAGGAGGCGATGGCTGTCGCGGTGGAGTCCAATCCCGAGATTGGACAGGCGATCGAAAATCGCGAAGCCATCGAGTTCGAGTTGCGGCAGGCCAAGGGCCTTTATCTTCCCAGTGTCGATGTCGAGGCATCGGCTGGCGTTCGCCGGCTCGACAATCCGTCCCGGCGCTCTCTTTCCATCGAAGGCGATGCGCTCTATCCGGCTGAAACGGATCTTACCGTTTCGCAGACGCTTTATGACAGCGGCGGAAGGCGGGCCGAATTGAACCGTCAGGCATCGCGCGTCGACGGCGCTTCGTTCCGCGTTCTGGAACGGTCCGAATTCATCGGGTTGTCCGTTGTCCAGGACTATCTGGAATACATGCTGCAGGCCTCGATCGTTGCCGAAGCGAAGAAGAATCTCGGCTTCCACCAGGCAATTCTCGGCGACATCCGGCAAGGCATCTCGGGCGGCGCGCTGAACGAGGCCGACCGGCAACAGGCCGAGGAACGGCTGTTCGCCGCCAAGGCGCGCATGCAGGAGGCGACCGAGGAACTGGAAGCGGCCAAGATCCGCTTCTTCAAAACCGTCGGAAAGCCACTGACCAGCCCTTCGAGGCCCGGCGATGTTTCGGCCGCACTCCCGCGCTCGCTCGACGACGCGATAGGGTTGGCGCGGGAAAGCAATCCGCGCGTACACATGGCCAACAGCGACATCGACGCGGCGGCCTCCCTCGTGGACGCTGCGCGGGCAAAATTTGGCCCCTCCATCATCGCTGAAGGTCGGGCCCGGGCAGGAACCGACATTGACGGCGACGATGGCGACACCACCGACCTGCAGGCGCGCGTGGTCCTGCGCTGGAACCTCTACCGCGGTGGCATCGACAAGGCCAACGAGCAGGAGCAGATCCGCCGCACCAGTGAACAGCGTCTCGCGCTGCATCAGGTCCAGCGCGAAATCGAGGAAGCCGTTCGCACCTCATGGGATCGCCGTTTCCGGCAAGCCGATCTGGCAAAGACCCTGAGGCAACAAGCCGCTGCCAATGAGAAGCTGGTTGCTTCCTATCGCGAGCAGTTCAAGGTCGGACAGCGCTCGCTGCTCGACGTGCTCGACGCGCAGAATACACGGTTCAACACGGCAACACTGGCGGATACCGCGTCCTACGCATCGCTGTTTGCCCAGTACCGGCTCCTGGCCGCGACCGGACAGTTGCTGAAAACGATGAATCTCGAGCCGGCAAAGCAAGCGACGGCCTATGCACGCACCGAGTTCGCAGCACCGGAAACCGCGGACACAGAAACCTATGCGCGGACGCCATCGGAGCAGAAGAACGACCTGCCATTCGATATTCTCGCTCCGGTGAGGAAGAAATAGGACAGCACAAGGTCCAGCGAGCGTCCTGACGGGCAGATCGTGAACCAGCAACCCAACATCCTCTCCCCGAAGGAGGCGTTCAAGGCCTGCTTCTCGGCCGTTGCCGGATATCTCGGCAGGCCGAGCGCGGAGACCGTGCTGTTTGCCGGCGTGCCGCTCTCGGACACGCGAATTGCGGCCGACGACATCAGGCACCTTGCCGAACGCATCGGCCTGGAAGTCACCGAGTTCAATCATCGCGATTTTCTCAGGGGGCGTATCGACCTGCCGGCCATCGTCTTTCGCGTCAGCCAATTGCCCGTCGCCCTGCTGGCTCTAGGCGAAGGCGATGCGTATATCACCGCGCCCCAGGAAGACGGCCGCACCACGATCGGCCGGTTGGAACTGGCCGCCAGCTACATCAGCGGCGGCGCTTCCTTTTCGATCACCTATGCCAATGCCGCCGAGACCATGTCGGTCGGCTCGGCGGCCAGGATCGAGCGAAGACATTGGCTTACGGGGACGATGGGCGCTTTCTGGCGCACCTACTCGAAAGTCGTCCTGGCGGCGGTGTTCATCAATCTGCTGGCCATAGCCTCGCCGATCTTCACCATGAACGTCTACGACAGGATCCTGCCGAACAAGGCAATATCGACACTGTGGGTCCTGGCTCTCGGCATCGGTGCGGTCATCCTGTTCGACCTGCTTTTGAAGACGGCAAGGGCTTCCCTCATCGACTATGCCGGCCGCAAGGCGGATCTGCGGATATCCTATCTGCTGTTCGAAAAAGTGCTGAACTCGTCGCTTTCGGCGCGCCCCGGCTCGACCGGTGAATACGCAAACAGGATCACGCAATATGAATTCGTCAGGGAGTTCTTCACCTCCAACACCATAAGCGTGTTCATCGACACGGCATTCGTCTTCGTCTTTCTCCTTGTGATCTATGCAATAGGCGGCTGGCTGGTGATCATACCGGCGCTGGCCTTCGTGATGTCCGTCATCGTCGGCCTGGTCACCCAGCGCCGCATCGGCAAGCGCGTCGCCGCCTCGATGAACGAAGCATCGCAGCGCCAGGCCCTGCTGGTCGAATCCATCTCGACGCTGGAGACCATCAAGTCGCTGCGCGCCGAGGCGTATCTGCTGCGGAAATGGGGAGAGCAC
This sequence comes from Mesorhizobium sp. M7A.F.Ca.US.002.01.1.1, assembly GCF_004022955.1. Taxonomy (NCBI): domain Bacteria; kingdom Pseudomonadati; phylum Pseudomonadota; class Alphaproteobacteria; order Hyphomicrobiales; family Phyllobacteriaceae; genus Mesorhizobium; species Mesorhizobium sp. M7A.F.Ca.US.002.01.1.1. Next base: position 6,976 of record NZ_RZQE01000049.1, read on the forward strand.
TCCAAGAACGCCGCCAACACGTCCGAGAAAATCAAGCAGCTTTCGGCGGCGGCGGGCAACATCACCCAGTCCATACAGCAGCTGGTGACCGTCGCCCTGGTCGTGGCCGGCGCCTATGCCTTCTCGGAAGGGCATGTTTCGACAGGAGCAATCATAGGAACGGTGATGCTGGCGAGCAGGGCCGTGGCGCCGCTCGGCCAGATCGCCATAACGTTGTCCCGGTTCCGCCAGGCCATGCTCTCGCTGAGGATGGTGAATTCGATCATGGCTCAACCGGAAGACCGGCCCGACACGGTGGGCTTCGTCAACCGCCCCATCCGCAAGGGCGCGATGGTGTTCAGGAATGTCGGGTTTGTCTATCCAGGCTCGGAAAACGAAGTTTTGACCGGCCTGAATTTCTCGGTCAAGCCGGGTGAGCGGATCGGCATCATCGGCCGCATAGGATCGGGAAAGACGACGATGGGTCGGCTGGTCGGCCGGCTCTTCCTGCCGACTTCCGGTGAGTTGCTGCTGGATGGGATCGACATTCGCCAGTATCACCCGTCCGAGGTTCGCGCCGCGGTCGGCATCGTTGCGCAGGCCGGCGACCTGTTCTCGGGCACCATCAAGGAAAACCTCCTGATGGCATGCCCCGAGGCTACAGACGAACAGATCATCGAAGCGGCAAAGGCGGCCGGCGTCGACGATTTCGTCTCACGCCACCCGCGCGGCTACGACATGAATGTCGGCGAGCGCGGCACCAATCTTTCGGGCGGCCAAAGGCAGACGGTGGCGATCGCGCGCCTGCTGCTGACCAAACCGAAAATCGTCTTTCTGGACGAGCCGTCGGGCTCGATGGATCTTGCTTCCGAACGCCAGTTGATCAAGCAGCTCAAAGTCGCCTTTGACCGCGACACCACGCTGATCGTCTCCACACATCGGTTCAGCATGCTTGAACTGGCCGACCGCCTGATCGTTATCGAACAGGGCAAAATCGTTGCCGACGGACCGAAGGACCAAGTCATACAGGCGTTGCAGAAAACAAGCGCCTGACAAAACAATTATTGCTGCATCCAATGCGTTGGGGCGTGGGAAATGCTTGCCAGGGAAGATCGGCCGCCGCTGTTTGCGTCGGCGTCCATATTCATCATCGGAGCGCTCTTCGTCGTTTTTGTCGCCTGGGCGTCCTTTGCCGAAGTCGATGAGATCGCACGCGGCGACGGCAAGGTCATACCTGCTTCCAAGACCCAGATCATCCAGGCGAGCGAGGCCGGTGTGGTTCAGGAAATCGCCGTGACGATCGGCCAGGTCGTCAAGAAGAACGATCTCATCATCCGCCTGGACAACACGCTCAACACGTCCAGCCTTGGCGAGCAGCAGGCCAAGGCGCGCGCGCTGGAAGTGCGCATAGCAAGGCTGAAATACGAACAGGCCGGCAATCTCTCGGGCCCATTTCCGTGCCCGCAGGACATCCAGTCGGTCGCTCCGCAAATCTGCGACAATGAACAGAAGCTGCTCATCGCCCGGCGTGGGAACTTCGACAACAAGCTGTCCGTGCTCAAGTCACGCCTCGATCAGCGCGAGAAGGAACTTGCCGAGGCGGAGGCCAATTCCGATCGTCTTACCAAGAACCTGGCGGTCAGCGACCAGGAGGCAAAACTGGTCGATGCGATGGTCAAGAAAGGCCTGATGGCAAGGACCGAGCAGCTCCGGGTAGAGCGCGAGCAGACCGAACTCAACGGCCAGCTGAACCTTGCCGGCGAAACGATAAAGAAGATCAGATCGTCGATCACGGAAGCTCAGCTTCAGGTCGAGGAACTCGGCCTGCAATTGCAGCAGGAGGCGCTGGACGACCTTACCCAGGCGCTGGCGGACCTTTCGGTGGTGGATGAGACCATAAGGGGAGCCACCGACAAGGTCGCGCGCACCGATATCCGGTCTCCCGTGGACGGCATCGTCAACACGCTGGAGCTGAACACGGTCGGCGCCTTCGTCCAGCCTGGCGCCGTCGTGGCCGGCATCGTGCCAACCTCCGAAACGTTGCTGGTGGAGGCGCGGGTCTCGCCGCGGGATGTCGCCTTCATCCGTCCCGACCAGGAAGCCCTTATCAAGGTCACCGCCTATGACTTCTCGATCTTCGGCGGCATCGAGGGCAAGGTCTCCAACATCACAGCCGACAGCCTGGTCGATCAGAAAACGGGGGAGCCCTATTATCAGGTGCGCGTGGCGACGGACAAATCGACGCTTCAAAGAGACGGCAAGGCCTATTCGATCATCCCCGGAATGATCTGCTCGGTCGACATCAAGACCGGGCGCAAGACGATCCTGCACTACCTCCTGAAGCCGATCAACAAGGCGCGCGAGGAGGCGATGAGTGAGCGGTAGCGCCAGCCCTCATCATTCCGATCGCGAGCGGCTGCTTGCGCCAGTCGCCGCCGAGGATTTCGGGCTGGAGTTTCGGGTCGTGGCGCGCGGTGGCATACGGCGCGGCATTCGTCTGGAGCGGGCATTCTGGATGTCGCTGAAGCAGATGGCCGAAAGCAGGAAGTGCACGATCGGCATGCTCATCGACGAGATCGCCGAAAGCCAGGCCCAGACAGGCAATCTGACATCCGCGATCAGGGTGGCCTGCATGCGTGGATTGGGGGACGAAAACCTGACCTTGCGAAGGCTTGCATCGATCAACACCATCAACGCCATACTGGTCGCGTGCCCGTCTCCGGCCTTTGCACTGGCTTCTTCGAAGAAGATCCTGTCGTTCAACGCGCCGTTCCAGCAACTGGTCAAACGCCAATTGCCGATCGCCCCAAGCGATGACGCACGGCACGACCTCAAGCTGGCGCTGGATCTCAATGTGGCCGACATCTTCACGCGGCTCGACGCCAATGGCGAATCGCCGGTGGCCACCGGTTTTGTCATCGGCGCGGGTGACCGTCGTTACCGGGGGCAATTGAATGCGGTGCGGGCTCCGGTGCTCGAGCCGGAGCTGCTGATGGCGTTCGTCTTCGGCGGCTGAATGCCCGCCAGTCCTTGGCGAGAACCTATGGCTTGGACTGGCCGAAACCCTATGGCTGAAAACCTTCGCCGGGTGCGACGGTTGCGAAACCGCCCTTGATGTCGGCCATCTGGGCGCCGCCCGGTCTTGAACCGTGGATCCAGGCCCGGTCGGTGCTGAACGAATAGAGCGGGACGTAATCCGGGAGATCGCTGTCACGCATAACGGTGTTGCTGAGGCTGTCGAGAATGAAGGTGCCGCTGCCTGTGCTCACCGACAGCACTGCGTGAAAGAAGCCTCTCTTGCGATCCTGGAGGACGACAAGCGCCATGCTTTGCGTCGGAATGCCGGCCCTCAGCAGGGCGGTCATCTTGAGGATGGCAAAATCCTCGCAATCGCCGGCTCGCCGCTCGAGAATCTCCGACGGCTTCGCCCAATAGTCGAGCTTGCCGTAGACGAGGCTGTCTTTCCTGTAGGCGATCAGGCGATTGACGCTGCTGTTGACGAAGGACAGCTTTTCGCTGAATCCCTTGTCTTGAGCGGCGGCGATCATGCCGGCAAAAGCCGTGCTCTTGTGCTCGCAGGGGCTGCCTGCCGAACAAGCGGTGATTGCCCGGTAGACAGGCGCCCAGCGCGCCGCGACGGGAAAATTGCGCATGGACAAGGCAACCGATCCGAAGACCCCTGGAATAATCGACGCGGTCTGCACCGGATCTATCCCGGCGTCATCTCGCGCCGTTGACGAGCCGTCCCCGCGGTCGACATCCGGGCTATAGCTGCCGGTGACCATGCCGATCCGGTAAGCGTCCGCAGGCTGCCAGGGCTGGGGCCTCGTCAGTGAAACACCGCCGAGACAGGGCGGCGTCTGGACCTTCTCCTGGGGCTTGCCGGGTGCGGCGATATCGCTCGCGAATGACGGCCCCGCCAGGCCGACAAGCCCGATTGCCAGCAGGAGCATCTGGAGCCCGGTTTTTCCCGGAACCGATTTTTGCTTTTTCATAACGCCCACCTTTGACTGTGGACGCTACCAATCTTGTCTCAAATTATTGGAAAGGAAGGTGGATAAATATCCAGCAACTGTCTTCATCCCTTTTATATAAAATTTTATTCGATTTATACTTTGATTTACCAAAAAATCCCGGCCAGTCCTCCGTCAGGGAAGCCTCCGGAGGCCACCATATATCAGGTTATATTGTCGCGGTTTACCACGTGTAAAAAATGCCGAGCAATGCATATCATAATATATGAAATAGATTAGGGGGCAGTTGCAAAGTAGAAATGGCCGCTGTCTCTATCCGGTAAATATCGGAGGGGTTTCAGCCATGACGAACAATATCGAGTTGGACAGCTTTTCGGGTTCCTTGAACGAGCATTCCGCGTCCAGTGAACACGGCGATCAGACATCGCCGGCGGAGATCCGGGTCGCACAGGCAAATTCGACGCAGCAGGCCGCACCGGCAGCGTCCGAACCGGTGCCGGTCGATGTCGGCGGCGGAGCGCCTGTCAAGCCGGAAGCCCCCGCGGAAGCGAAGACGCTGCCAGCAGCTGCGCCGCACGAATATGTAGCCGACGCCAGCCACGTGGTAAGGCTTCCGGCCAACGCTTCCATCGACAACATCAAGGTCGACGGCCAAAACCTTGTGCTCGAACAGGCCGACGGCTCGGTGATCGTGATCAAGGATGGCGCCCTGAACGTGCCGACCTTCATCATCGGCGACGTCGAGGTGCCGCGCGTTGCCTTGCTGGCGGCGCTGGAAGCCAGCCATGTCGATGTCGCCTTCGGCGCCGACGGTTCCATCTCGGCCGGCCCCGGCGGTTCGAATTCAAGCGCAGGCGGTGATTTCTCGGTTCCCCCCGGCGGCATCGGCGACGGGTTCGACCTGTCGGCATTGCTGCCGCCGACCGCCTTGCAGTTTGGGCTTCTGGATCGCCGCGAACTGTTCCCGTCCATCGTCGACAGGCCGGTTTCAGTGGTGGCCACGTCACTGCTTGCCCCGACCGAAGCGGCCAGTGAAACTGGCCTCGATGGCAACCAGACACAATCGCCCGGCAGCGACGCGCCAAGCAATTCCGAAACCTCAGGCATCGGAACGATCAGCATCGACGCACCGGATGGAATCGGGTCGATCGTTATCAACGGTGTCGCCGTCACCGGCGTCGGCCAGCAGATTCCTGGCGATTTCGGCTTTCTGACGATTGTCTCCTACAATCCGAGCACCGGCGCCATCGAATATAACTACACGGTGACCGAATCGGTCACTCATCCCGAGCACACGAACGGATTCGATCCCAACGACACGGTTCCGGACAATTTCAGCATCACTGTCACGGACGTCGACGGCGATTCGGCCAGCACCACCTTTGCCGTCGCCATCGTCGACGACGTGCCGACCGCGGTTGCCGATACGGACAGCGTGACGGAAGACGGCGCGACGGTCGCGGACGGCAACGTGATCACGGCCAGCGGCGGCGCGGACGCGAATGTGACGGACGGCGTCGCCGACGTTAAGGGCGCGGACGGGGCGACGGTAACGGGCGTCGAGGCAGGCACGGTCACATCGGCCTCGGGCCATGTCGGGTCGGCCGTGGCGGGCAGTTACGGTTCGATCACGATCGATGCGGACGGCCACTACAGCTACACGCTGAACAACGGCGCTGCGGCGGTCCAGGCGCTGACCACCGGCCAGCATCTGACGGACACGTTCACGTATACGCTGACCGATGGCGACGGCGACACCTCGACGACAACGGTCGAGATCACCATCAACGGCACCAACGACGTGCCGCAGGTCGTCGTTGACCAGGGCAACCCGGCCGGCGCGCATGATCAGGTCTATGAAGCAGGTCTGGCGGCGGGTTCGGCGGCCGGCGACGGCAGCACGGTTGCGACAGGCACCTTCACGGTGTCGGACGCCGACGGGCTCGACGACGTGCAGAGCGTCACCATCGGCGGCGTCACGGTTGCCATTGGCAGCCTCAACGGTTCGGTCTTCCAGGGCGACCACGGCACGCTGCTGATCACGGGCTACAACCCGGCAACCGGCGTTGCTGCCTATCAGTACACGCTGACCAGCACGACGACGGACGTTCCGGCAGTCACCGAGACCGACAGCTTCTCGCTCACCGTCTCTGACGGCACCTCGTCGTCGGCCCCGGCGGCCATCGTCATCGACATCGTCGACGACGTGCCGACGGCGCATGCCGACACCAACAGCGTGTCGGAAGGCGCGCAGGCCTCGGGCAACGTGCTGACGGACGGGACGGCGGACGTTCTGGGCGCCGACGGCGCGGCACCTGGCGGGGCGGTGACGGGCGTGGCAACCGGTTCGAACGTCTCGAACCCGGTGAGCGGCAATCTCGGCGGAGCTGGGATCGCGGGCCAGTACGGCACGCTGGTCCTGGGCGCCAACGGCGCCTACACCTACACGGCCAACCCCAACGCGGTGACCACCAACGCGGTCGATCACTTCGTCTACACCATCACCGACGGCGACGGCGACACCTCGACGGTGACGCTGGACATCACCGTCAACAATGTGACGGTGACGGCATCCGACACCGACGCTCTGGTCAGCGAGAAGGGCCTTGCGACGGGCAGCGATGCGGCCGGCAACAGCGAGATCTTCAACGGCGCGATCACGCCGGCCGGCGGCACCGGCCCGTACACCTATACGCTGACTTCGCCGGCCAGCGGCAGCTACGGCAATCTGGTGCTCAACGCCAACGGCACCTACACCTACACGCTGACCCAGACCTATGACGGTGCGACGACCAACAATGGCATCACCACCGAGCAGGACAAGGACAGCTTCACCTATACGGTGACCGACGCCCACGGCAACACCACCACCGGCTCCATCCTGGTCGACATCGTCGACGACATTCCGACGGCGCATGCCGACACCAACAGCGTGTCGGAAGGCGCGCAGGCCTCGGGCAACGTGCTGACGGACGGGACGGCGGACGTTCTGGGCGCCGACGGCGCGGCACCTGGCGGGGCGGTGACGGGCGTGGCAACCGGTTCGAACGTCTCGAACCCGGTGAGCGGCAATCTCGGCGGAGCTGGGATCGCGGGCCAGTACGGCACGCTGGTCCTGGGCGCCAACGGCGCCTACACCTACACGGCCAACCCCAACGCGGTGACCACCAACGCGGTCGATCACTTCGTCTACACCATCACCGACGGCGACGGCGACACCTCGACGGTGACGCTGGACATCACCGTCAACAATGTGACGGTGACGGCATCCGACACCGATGCTCTGGTCAGCGAGAAGGGCCTTGCGACGGGCAGCGATGCGGCCGGCAACAGCGAGATCTTCAACGGCGCGATCACGCCGGCCGGCGGCACCGGCCCGTACACCTATACGCTGACCTCGCCGGCCAGCGGCAGCTACGGCAATCTGGTGCTCAACGCCAACGGCACCTATACCTACACGCTGACCCAGACCTATGACGGTGCGACGACCAACAATGGCATCACCACCGAGCAGGACAAGGACAGCTTCACCTATACGGTGACCGACGCCCACGGCAACACCACCACCGGCTCCATCCTGGTCGACATCGTCGACGACATTCCGACG
>NZ_RZQE01000049.1:14635-22423 GCF_004022955.1 Mesorhizobium sp. M7A.F.Ca.US.002.01.1.1
TGCGACGACCAACAATGGCATCACCACCGAGCAGGACAAGGACAGCTTCACCTATACGGTGACCGACGCCCACGGCAACACCACCACCGGCTCCATCCTGGTCGACATCGTCGACGACATTCCGACGCTTGGAGCTTTCACGCCAGGTACGATCCCCAACGAGGTCGGATCCGTCAACGGCTTGTTTGACTTCGTAGCGGGAGCCGACGGGGTCAATCATTTCAACATAGCAGGACCGGCGATCACGGGGATTAGCTACAGCACGACAGTCCAGAGCGACGGAACGACAGTGCTGCTGGCCGAAACCTCCACTGGGACCGATATCTATTCACTCACCTTGCATCCAGATGGCACCTACGCGTTTGCCCTTATCACGCCCGATGCAGCAACAACGGTAACTCAAACACTCACGGGGCTGTCGCCGGGTGGTCCGACACCTTTCCTTGAAACGCCGGATGGCCTGATCGAGTTCACCGGCACTGGCACCGGCGTCAACTCTTCGACACAGGGCTTCGGTGTCGCCGATCAGTTTATTGAGAAAGATGAAAACTTCACCATGGAGTTTCACACCTCCTCAACCGCCGGAAACGATGCTCCGACGCTGAATCCGAAGTTCATAGGCAGCCTCGATTTCGCCGCAACCGGCAACAGCTCTGGTTCTGTTTCGTGGGTAGCAACCAATTCCGTTACCGGCGACACCCGTAGCGGAACGGCGACAGTTACGAACGGACATCTCGTCATCGACCCTTCGATCGACTTCAACCTAATTTCCATAACCGGTGACGCCGGTTCGAAAATCAGGCTGTCTGCCGTCGACATCTCACAAACGATACTGCCATCCGACACCACCTTGCATTTCCAAGTCAGTGCGGTCGACGGAGACGGCGACGTCAGTGCGACCCAGTCACTGGACATCCATCAGGTAGCTGCAAGTTCGGGTGGATCCTTCACCCTCCCCGGCTTTGCGGGAACGGTCAACGACGTGATCGCCGGCAGCACGCATATCGATACGATCTCAGGCGGAGCCGGCACCGACATCGCCGACTATACCGGCAGCGCGGCGGTCTCGATAAACCTGACAGATGCCGGTGGCGCCGCCGGTGTTCATGGCACCCCCAGCAATCCGAGTGATGGCAACATCACCGGGGGCGATGCCACGGGAGATACGCTGACTGGCATCGAGGGCTTGATCGGCGGTTCCGGCGATGACTATCTCTACGGAAACTCCGGCGCCAATTACCTGGCCGGCGGATTGGGCAACGACACGCTCAGAGGCGAAGGCGGCGCCGACACTTTGATCGGCGGCGCCGGCAACGACCTGCTGGTCGGTGGTGCCGGGAGTGACACGCTCACCGGCGGGACGGGCGCCGACACGTTCAGACTTGAGAACCTCGACATCAAGGATCTGATCACGGACTTCAATGGCGGCGACGGCGACAAGATCGACCTGACAGCGCTGTTCGACTCGACTCCTGCGAATGTCGGCAACTTCGTCAACTACGACGCAGGGACCGGCGTGCTGAGTGTCGACACGAGCGGATCGGGAGATCCGGCCAATTTTGTCCAAGTGGCGGAACTCACGAACCACCCCGCGGCCAACACGATCACGCTGCTCTACGACGACGGCATAACCCAGCATCAGACAACGGCAAACGTGGTGTAACGCCATAGCGCACAACCACGCGATTATGTTATACGTCGCTAATATTTAGGGGAGCTCAACATGAAACGTTCTGCAAGACTGCTTGTTTCCGCTGCGACGCTGTTGCTGGCAGTCGGGTCGACGGGGTATGCCGCCGACATCATCGATGGTCCGACGGGCGACTATTGCCGTGTCGTCGGCACCTCCAACCTGGTGCTGAACGACAACATCGTCGATCTGAAGCAGGAGGTTGTGAAGTTGATGGACGAGTCGGTTGCCGTCGCCAACAGCTCGGAGTGGATCAACTCGTCGCGTCCCGTCTTCGTCTGGGCGTCGGAGGCCAAGGTCGCTTGCGGCAAGGCCTATGGCTACCTGAAGACGAACTACAAGGACGAAGACACCCTCAACAAATGCGAGTGTTTTCACGATCGCATGGTCGAGTACATGCACTGACCGGATAGGCGAACCGACGCCTGTTGGCCATCATGACAGCCGACGGATCCTTCCTGAAGGCGGTCGCGGGCGCGATCGTGTTGTTTGGCTTTGTCCAAACGGTCACGCCGGCCAGTGCCAACTGGCTGGAACGACCATCCGTGAAACCACAGCTTTCGTCCGGCCTGAAGCAACCAGTGCGCTGTGATCCGGCCACGGAGTGGACCCGGCAGGCTTTCAAGGCATTTGCGAGTTGCCAGGCATCGATCTATGGCCTGGAGCCGATGCTGGCGCATGCGGTGATGGAGATCGAAAGCGGCTTCGATCCCGACGTGCAAGGCGGTGACGGCGAAGTCGGCCTGATGCAGGTGATGCCGGCGACGGCCAGGATGCTCGGCTTTCGAGGTTCACTGGACGATCTGAGCGCGCCGGCGGCCAACATCGCGCTGGGGGTCAAATATCTTGCACAGGCCAACAAGCTCGCCGCGGGTGATCTCTGCACCACCGTCATGAAGTATCGCGCCGGGCACAATGAAAGCCGGTTCTCGGCCCTTTCAGTCCGCTACTGCCAGCGTGCGCGGGCAATCCTGGCAAGGGAAGGGATCGAAGTGACCGGGCCTTTGCCGGTGGCGACGTTCGGCTTTTCCGCATTTTCGCCAGGCGAGGAGGGTGGAGCCCCTGCCCAGGCAAAGGGCGTCTGCGTGCGCCGCGTGTTCGTGCCCGGGCCGCGATACATGAAATGCGCCGACTATCGAAGTGCCGGGCAAGCAAGGCAGATCAGGGCGCTCAGAGGCAGGCTGTTCGGCGGCTAAAAGAACTACAGACGGCACTGCAAGTCCGCCGTAACATGCGTTGAAGACCAGACCGGGAACAATATCCGGCGGCACATAGGGGTGGAGCATTCATGGAAGCTGGCCGACAGGTCCACCGTCCGCGGACATGGGCAATCGCCTTGGCGCTCGCCGCGATCGTGTCGGGCTGCCAGTCGAAGGGCGGCGTGTCCGAAGTGCTCGATCCGGCGGCGGTTACCGCGCCTGCCGGGCAGAACGGCGCCGCCGGTGCCGGTCCCGTCCAGGCGACCCAGTCGCTGGGCACCGGGTCGACCAAAGTCACGATGCTGCTGCCGCTGTCCGCCCCTGGAACGGCCGGGGAAAACGGCAGGAAGATGCTCGATGCGACCAAGCTGGCGATGACGGATATCGGCAACGGATTGCTGGCGCTGACGGTAGAAGATACCAAAGGCGACAGCGCACTGGCCGGCAAACTGGCGGTTACGGCCATTACGACGGGGTCTAAAGTCGTCATCGGCCCGACCGAGCTGCCGGCGGCCCAGCATATTGCCACGCTGTCGGGGTCGAAGCGGCCACCGGTTCTGGCGCTCGCCGACAATTTCGCCGGCGGCCCCGGGGTCTATGCCGTGCTCCTTGGCGAAGCGGACAGCGCCGCCGCGGGCGCCGCGGGACTGGCCGCGAAAGGCAGCAAGAAGTTCGTACTGCTTGTCGCGGATGGCCCAAACGCCGGCGCCATGGAGAAGCGGGTCGCAAACAGCCTCAGCATCTACGGCGCGGCGCTCGCGGTCACTCTCCGATATTCTGCCGGCGACGGCGCGAAGACGGTCGACGAAATGGGCTCACTCGTGGACGCCCCTGACGCCGTCATCGTCGCCAGCGGCAATGGCAGTCCGTCGCCTGTCCTTGCCGCCCTCAAATCGAAGGGCATTCCGGGAAAGACGATCTCCGTCGTCGGGACGAACCGTTGGCTGGAGCACCCCATGGATCCGCTCTTCGAGGGGGCGTTTGTCGCCACGCTCGATCCAGGCGAAACCGGGCCGATCGCCGACCGCTTCAGGACGACATACAACTATCCGGCTGACGTCAATGTGGCCTACGCCTATGATATGGTTGCGCTGACGGCAGGGATTGCCAGCGCGGTCGGGCCCGATGGTTTCAGCAAAAAGGTTCTTGAGAATCCAAACGGCTTTCGGGGGTCGACCGGCCTGTTCCGGTTTCGGGCCGACGGATCCAGCCAACGCTCGATGCCGTTCTATCGGATTGAAAAAGGTGCGCTCAAGCTGGTTGCCAAATCGACGTCGGGTTTCTGACCGGCGTAAATCCCTGAGATCCTGTTCAAGCTGATGGCCAGGCCGGGCCGCAGCCGCTTGGCGATCGCACTTGGAAGCCTCCTGCTCCTGGCGGGGATACTGCTGATCATTCAGGGCGGGGCGTTGCTTTCGGTCGATCGGCCTGTCCGTGCCCGGTCGCGGGATGTTGACGATACCCAGCCTGTCCGACCGGTTGCACCGGTTGCCGGCGCACAACGCCTGGAGCCGGCGCGCAAGGTTGCTCAAGACCTGATCGCTCCACCACGGCTTGATCCCGCTGAGATCGAACGGGCCGAGCCCCGTCCGCCGCTCAGCGAGCTCGGTCTCGCCGTGCCCCCGAAAACGCCGATGCCCAGGGATTGGCGGGAGGTCTTGCTCTACCGCCCGGTTGTCACATCATCGGCGATGTTCGAAGCCATGGGCCGCAAGGTGTTCATCAGCGGAGTGCGAGGCATCGATCTCGACAGCTCCTGCTCGTTTCATGACGTCACCTGGCCTTGCGGCGTACGCGCCCGCGCCGTTTTCAATTCCTGGCTGAGGGGACGCGCGCTGCACTGTTTCGTACCGCCGGACGTCGAGCGTTTTGCCGTCGCCGCACCGTGCAGGCTGGGCAAGCAGGATGTTGGCGCCTGGCTTGTCTCCAACGGCTGGGCCACGGCGCTGCCGAGCGGCATCTACGGCAAGGCGGAGGCGACAGCCAGGGACGCGGAGATGGGCATGTTCGGCCCGGCACAATAGGCTGTCATTCAATCCCTGATGTTTTGTTTGTTAACCGCCACGGGCGCAGCCTTGATGGGGTCATCGCGCAATCGATTAAATTGCAATGTTCCTTGAAACTGAAATTGCAACACACCGGCCTTATACAAGCCCATCCACAGGAGATCGGCCAGTGACAAAGACTATGGCGAGCACCACCGACCAGGCATGGAAAGGCGTCGCTTTGCTGACCTTTCTGGGAACCGCTGCAATCCTGGGCGTTTCCGTCGGTCTCAATTATCTGCTTCTGTTCTCGGAGGCGCTGACGCCATTTGGGCGCAGCATGGTCACGGCAATCCTGTTGCCTGTCGTTCTTGGTGTTCCGCTTTTTCTGTTCGTTGGATTGAAACAGATCGAGCTTCGTCGCTATCGCCGGGAACTCGACAAGTCGGCAACCTTCGACACCACGACCGGCTGCCTGAACGGAGCGGTCTTCACGTCGATGGTCGAAAAAAGAACCGCAAGGCCGTCGGTGCCGGGGCCGAAATCCGGCGCCTTCCTGGTCATCCATTCGGAGCATCTGCGGTCCATCAACCTGCGCTTTGGTCTTGAATGGGGCGATCAAGCCTTGCGGCTCATAGCCTCAACCATACAATCGTCAGTGCGCGCGGAGGATCTGGTTGGACGTATGGGGACGTCGATGTTCGGGGTTTTCCTCGCCGGCGCGACCGAAGCAGAAGCCAGGGAAATCGGCGAGCGTATCAGGGCGCGCATCGCACAAGTCTATTTCGCGCCAAAAGGCACCGAGGATGCCTTGACGGTCAAGGTCGGCGGCGTGGTGTTCGAGAACCAGGTGGAGTTCGCGGACATGTTCCGGTCCGCCGAGCAGCGCATGGCCGGCGTCCGGGACGGAGCGGCGTTTGAGCTGACGCATCTCCATAGCTGATAGTCGCCGGGAAGCAGAGCCATTCGGAACCCAGGGGAAGTGTCGGATGCGGCCGCCGTCACGCGGCCGCCGCGGTAACCCGTGAAGACGCCGCCCAGGTTTCGGCGATGGCGACGATCGCCGCGTTGATCGGTCCGCTCGGGATCGCCGGCATCACCGAGGCGTCGACGACAAAGGCATTGTCGAAGCCGTTCAGCCGCAAGTCGGGATCGACGATGGCCTCGGTGTCAAGACCCATCCGGCAGGTGCCGGCCGGATGGTGATGGGTGGAAGCAGCCCTGGCGATGAAAGCATCGAGTTCGGCATCGGACTGAACCGGTGCGCCTGGCAGGATCTCCGTATCGCGCCATTCGTCCAGGGCCTCATGATGGCCGACCATGCGCGCCCGCTTCAACGCCATCCTGAATGTCGCGCGATCGTGTTCGGTTTCCAGATAATGCGGATCGATGACCGGCGTATCGTTGCGGCCCGGCCCGCTCGGTGTGATGCGCCCGCGGCTTGTCGGATGAGTGACGCCGCAAAGGATGGTAAAGGCCGAGCCATAAAGCGGGGCATTCAGGCCCTCGGCCGCCGACGGAGCGACGACGCAGGCGAGCACGATATCGGGACTTCCCATGGAGCGGGTCGGGTCGTCGCTGTGCAGATACATCAGCGATTCGGAGTGCTGCAGGCGGGAAGGCGGCACCGGCTTTTTGGTGCTGTAGACATTTCCAAGAGCCAGCAGATGATCCTGCAGGTTGCGGCCCACCTCGCTGCGATCGGCAAGGCAGCGTATGTCAGCCTGCTTCAGCGTATCCGGGCAACCAATGCCCGACCGCATGAGGATGAGCGGCGTGGACACGGCGCCGGCGCAAAGGACAATCCGGTCGGCACAGAGCGTTCTGTTCTGGCCCTCGCAGACCACGCTCACGCCCGTGACCCTGTGGCCGTCCAGAACCAGATGCTCGACCTCGTGGCCGGTGAGCAAGGTCAGGTTCGGCCGCGCCATGACCCGCGGCGGCAGATAGGCGTCGGCGACGCTCAGGCGCTTGCCGTCGCGTATGTTGAGTGAATTGGGGCTGGTGCCGACCAGCTCGCCGCTGTTGTGGTCGCTCAGGGCGGGGGCCCCCATGGATCGCCCGGCGGCGATGTAGGCACGCACGACCGGACTGACCTCGGCGTCCGGCAGATAGACGTCCAGCGGGCCGCTCTTGCCGCGTGTTGGCCCGTCGAAGGCGGTGAAGGCTTCGCTGCGGATGAAGCCCGGCAACAACCCCCGATAGGACCAGCGCTCGCCGCCGGCTTGCACCCAGGGTTCGAAATCATCGGGATGGCCGCGCACATAGGCCATTGCATGCAGGCAGCTCGAGCCGCCGACGATTTTGCCGCGCGGCCATTCATGGACGCGGTTGGCGGTGAAGGGCTGGGGCACGGTCCGGTAGCTCCAGTCGTAGGCGCGGCCCTGGAGCATCGTCCATTTCAGCGGGTCGGCGATGTCGGGATCGGCCGGCATCGTCCCGGCCTCGATGAGGCCGACCTGGCACGACCGGTCTTCACTGAGACGGCTGGCAACAACCGAGCCAGCGGATCCCGCGCCGATGACCAGCACGTCGAAATGACGTTTCAATTTGAAATTCCCCGCACAGGCTCGATGTCAGAGGTGATGCGATCACGCGGCAAAGGCGCCGGCATTCGACCGTTCCATGATCTGTCTCTGCACCGACAGAAGGTGCGCGCGCATTGCGGCCTCTGCCGCTTCGGGGTCGCGCTGCGAGATCGCTTCGGCGATCAGGCGATGCTCGCCGTCGCGGTGGGCGATCCGCTTGGGGCAGGTGGGTGCCGCGGTGCGCGCAACCTTCACTCGCGCATCGACACCGACCTGGCGCAGCATCTTGTAGAATTCCGCGGCGAGATGGTTGCGGGCTGCGGCAACGATCGCGAGATGGAAAGCGAAATCGACCTCACCCGACGGGGCGTTCTCCGGCGTGGTTG